>CAYZMP010000003.1:0-71872 GCA_964479585.1 uncultured Erysipelothrix sp. | reverse complement strand
ATGAAAGGAGCGTATGATTTTTATGACCCTTAAGGTACATAATCATCATACAAGGAAAGCATGAAAAATATTGAAAAACTTAAAAAAACATATTTTAAAATATACGGTAATCACTTAGAGGTTCAACAAGCTTTCGAGAATCTTCAAGACATAATTACAGAAGCTGATAAGCAAAGAGATAATCGTTTGAAAGAAATGGATAAAAAAGAATCAAATTGGTATTTTTCAAACAAAATGGTTGGTATGACCTTATACACTGACTTATTTGCTGGATCTTTTAGCAAACTTTCAAAAAAAATTGATTACTTTAAAGAGTTAGGGATTACTTACTTACACCTAATGCCACTTCTTAAACCAAGAGAAGGAGAAAATGATGGTGGGTATGCGGTTGAAGACTATCGAAATGTAGATCCATTACTAGGAACATTGGAGGAGTTTGAAAAACTGCTTAAAATATACAATAAAAGTGGTATTAAAATTTGCATTGATTATGTCGTTAACCATGTAGCAAAAGAACATACATGGGCTCAAAAAGCACTTAACAATGAAAAACAGTATCAAGACATGTTTATCATGTTTGATGATGAAACTATACCTAATTTGTATAATCAAACGGTTCCAGAGGTATTACCAGACAAATGTCCTGGTAACTTCACCTACTATCCTGAAATAGATAAATATGTGTTTACTTCATTTTCTCATTTTCAATGGGATCTTAATTTCCAAAATCCTAATGTCTTTAATGGTATGGTCGATAATCTTTTGTATTTAGCAAACTTAGGTGTGAACATGATTCGTTTGGATGCTATTCCATTTATGTGGAAAGAAATAAACACCACATGTAGAAATCTAGAACCAATTCACGACCTGATGCATATGTTTTACTTAATTAAAGAAGATGTATGTCCTTCATGTGCTTTACTTGGAGAAGCTATCGTTGAACCTGAGCAAATTGTTTCATACTTTGGTGATAATCACCAAACTGAATGTGAAGTGATGTACAATGCAAACTTGATGGTTGATATTTACAATAGTTTTGCGACTCGAGATGCACGATTAATGACGATTGATGCTAATCGTTTTCAGCTCCCTAAAAAAGGTACATGGATGAATTATGTTCGATGTCATGATGATATTGGATGGGGGTTTAATGAGCAAGCAGTTGCAGAACTAGGATTTGATCCACATGCTCATAAACAGTTTCTTATTCAGTTTTATGGAAACAATTTCCATGATACATTTTCTAAAGGAGAATACTATCAATACAACCCAAAAAATCAAGATGCAAGAACTAATGGGACACTAGCAAGTTTGCTGGGCTTGGAAAAAGCAATTGATGAAAAACGTGAGTATAAACGATATGAATCTATTCGAAGAATAAATTTAGCTCATGCACTAATTATGAGTTATAAAGGTATTCCACTAATTTATAGTGGGGATGAAATTGCTACATTGAATGATCAAAGTTATAAAGAAGATCCTAATAAGCAAAAAGAAGGTCGTTGGGTTCATCGTCCATTCTTTGATTGGAAACGTGCTAAAAACAAAGAAATATGTGATACAAATGAATATGATGTATATCAAGCACTAAAGGAAATGATCAAACAAAGAAAAAAACTTCCTCAACTACATGGGCAAACCGAACAATATGCCATTGATACTCAAAATAAACATGTGTTCTGTTTTATACGAAAGCATCAAAGTAAAACATTAATTGCTATGTTTAATTTTAGTGAGATGTCACAAAATGTGAATGTCTATGCTTTACGACAGTTTGCTACATCTTCAAAGTACAAAGATGTCTTTTCAAATCGTAGTATAAATTTGTATGATGAAAAAATTGAGCTAAGCCCATATGAATATTTATGGTGTATTCAAGTTTAAAAAACAAGTGTATAATTAAATTATAGATAGTTGGGAAATTAACCATGTCGAAAAAAGAATTAAATAATGAGATTTATAGGTTCATTTTTGATAATAGCATGGAAGCCATTTTTTTAACGAACCCAAATGGAGAGGTGTATGCTGTCAATAATGCAGCTTGTGATATGCTTGATAAAACAGAGAAAGAAATTTTAGAACTAGGTCGTGGAGGCGTTATTGATTTAACGGATGAGCGATTGCCTGCAATGTTACAAGAGCGTGAGAAAAACAATCAAGTAAAAGGTGAGCTGAGAATTGTAAAAGGGGATAGTACTTTTCCAGGTTTGGTCACTTCTAAAATATTCGTTGATGAAAATGGTGATAAATTTACAGTAACCATTATTAGAGATTTATCTAGTGAAAAAGAACTCGAAAGAAAATATAAAACCGATTCAACAATGGATGATTTAACGCAAGTGTATAATCGCAGAGGATTTATTGAAAAACTTAATGAATCGCTAAGCGATTCAACTCTTCTACAGTTTGGTTTATTAATGATTGATATAGACCGCTTCAAGCAAATAAATGATGAACATGGACATATTCAAGGAGATATAATTTTACAAAAACTTGCTTTGCAATTATCACTGCCACTACGACAGCTAGATTTTATTGGTCGCTTCGGTGGAGATGAGTTTATTGTGTTTTTGTATAATACATCAAAAGATCAAATGATTAACATCGCTAATCGATTATTGCATCAAGTTCAAGAAAGTGGTATTAAAGTTTGTGACACTAACATTGAGATTACTGTTAGTATTGGAGCACAATACTTTGAGAATGAAGATATACTTGTTAATCAAGTAATTTCAATAGTCGATAATCATATGTACAAAGCAAAAAAACATAGAAACACAGTGTATTATGAAAGTTAGATAGATTAAGAAATAACATCATTTATTTATTTACAAAAAGAGTAAGAAAAAACCTGCGTTATTGCAGGTTGTTTATAAGTTGGCAGGGGTAGTAGGAGTTGAACCCACATCAACGGTTTTGGAGACCGGTATTCTACCATTGAACTATACCCCTATAAGTGATTCGCTAGTAAATAATACCATAGGAAACAAATCATTTCAACGATTTATTCATATTCCAACAAATCATTTGATATAATAGATTTGGAGGCAATATGATGAAAGAAATTTTGGACGAAAACAGCATAAAGCGATCACTATTTAGAATTAGTCATGAAATAATCGAACGAAACAAAGGTATTGAAGATGTTGTTTTAATTGGTATAAAAACTCGTGGAGAAACTTTAGCAAACAGAATTGCACAATTAATCCAACAAATTGAAGGAGTCCAAGTTCCTACTGGATCTTTGGATATTTCATTTTGGAGAGATGACAGCAAAAAGAAAGTTGCGGACCAATATCCACAATTAGATATTGATGTGAAAGATAAAATTGTTATATTGATTGACGATGTATTATTTAGAGGTAGAACTGTAAGAGCTGCCATGGATGGTGTAATGCATTATGGTCGAGCAAAACAAATTCAACTTGTTATACTAGTTGATCGGGGACATAAAGAACTTCCTGTGCGAGCTGATTTTGTAGGTAAAAATGTACCAACATCACTTAATGAAGATGTAAAAGTTCACCTAAAAGAAAACGATGGTGAAGATGCTGTATATATTGTTTAAGTAAGAAAGAAATGATCCTTTTGTTGGATCATTTCTTTTAAATATAGTTGATTAAGTTTGCGTTTTCATCAATAAATGGTTTGAGATGAGGTTTTCTACTTGTAAGTAAGACAGTAACTCCAGGTCCATGTCCTGAAACATAGCTATCACTATGAATGATTATTCCAAATGTACCAGCCCCTTGGATATAATCTGCGCCATATGTATTACAGTGATCTAAAATAAATACAAAATCTCCATAACAAAGATTGTCCAATCCATATTCTTTTAGCGTGCTTTCATCACGAGTCATGATGTCATAATCACCAGAATGCATGTCACTACTACCTAAACCAGAACCCATTAGTTTTGCAGGTACAATTGCTTTGACAGGTACATGTAGTGTTTTATCTTCCTGTTTAATTGGCAATTTAGCTAAAACTTCAGGATCAATATTCATGACAAACACTTCAGGATAATCCAATAATTCTAATCCTTGTCCAAAGGCTTTAATTTGAATTTTGTCGTCACTTGTCATTTGTTCTAAAGTTTCATCATCAAAATGAACCATAACATGATCAATACCACCATGTTTACCAGTTACAACACCTTTTTTACCTTTAGCATCACCACTGATAACGACAGCTTCATTACCGACACATGCAAGAATGTTAAGTGCTGCATCTTCCTTTGCATCACTGTTTTTCATGCTAACACTTGGTTCAATATGATCACCTTTTATACCCATGCAACTATCTCCAAGCTTTGCATTGTAGGTTATCCCACCTACCGCAGGAACAATACGTGGAATTCCATCACTTGAAATGCGATATCCAGGTAGCTTCATTGTTGGGTGGTGTACTTTACCACTAACAGCTATTTTTATGCATTTCTCTTTGTTTGTTCTTAACTTATTCATTACTATCACCTCAAAAATCATAATATCAAATTTATTTGATTTTGAACAACATTTTCAAAAGAATAGGTATATAATAGATTAGAAATGAGGCTTGTATGATTTATATATTTGCTGTTGTGGTGCTCTTTTTAATATCCACAATACCGACAAAGAAAAATAAGAAGATGGAATGGATGAAAGGCTATTCGTTTCATCGTGGGAAATTTAGTGAAGATCAAAGTATTCCTGAAAATAGCATTGCTGCTATTGTAGAAGCAATAAAGATGAAAGCAGATATTGAAATTGACATTAGAATAACCGCAGATAATGTGTTGGTCGTCTTTCATGATGAATCACTTCATCGGATGTGCAACGTAGATGGTTTAATTGAAAACATGACATACGATGCTATTCAAGAGTATTCACTAAAAGAAACAAAAGAACATATTCCAACATTTGAGCAAGTATTGCATGTAGTGGATGGACAGATTAATCTAATTATTGAAATAAAACCAACGAATAGAGTAGATCAAGTGTGTACATTAGTAATGGAACATCTTTCAGATTATCAAGGCAATTATGCTATATGTTCATTTCATCCTATGATTGTAACGTACTTTAAAAAATATTTTCCCGATGTCATTCGTGGTCAAATTATTAAGAATTTTTTAAATGATAAACAGCACAAGCTTATTACACGTGTATTATTGACCATCAATGGATTTAATTTTTATACTCGATCAGATTTTATAAGTGTGCATTATAGTATCGTCTTATACTTTGTGTGGATGAAACTATTTTATAGTATGATTTGTACATGGGCGATTTCAGATGCAAATATCGTTTCAAAACTAAAAAAGAAAGTGGATCATTTGATTATTGAGTTTGTTAATTATGATTAAAAAGATACGTAATTGGTTTAATAAAAATGTTAATGAAGAAAATCAATCTCCTTTATACAAAAAAGATTTAGTAAAGAAGACAATTTCTATAGCTTGGCCATCTGCAACGGAGGCTTTTTTAATAAGTGTTATAGGCGCAATAGATATGATGATGGTTGGCCGATTAGGCCAAGAAGCTATCGCAGCTATTGGAATTACAAACCAGCCAAAATTTATCCTTCTATCTGCGATATTAGCTCTAAATATTGGTGTTACGGTAATCATATCAAGACGTAAAGGCCAAAACAGAAAAGATTTGGCTAACAATACATTAAAAAACTCAGTGTTGATGTCATTACTTCTAAGCGTCTCTTTGAGTTTTATTGGCTTTGTTTTTGCAGAACCATTTTTAGTGTTGGCAGGCGCAGAAGCAGTGTATCTTCAAACATCAGTGACATACCTTCGGATCATTTTAGTTGGGAATGTTTTTTTAGGAATAGCACTTACGATTAACGCTGCACAACGTGGTGTTGGAAACACGTTTGTAGCGATGAAAACAAACTTAATTGCTAATTTTGTAAATGTTGTATTAAATTACTTTTTGATTTATGGTATCTGGATTTTCCCAAGACTTGAAGTAACCGGAGCTGCACTTGCTACTACGATTGGTCATTTTGTGGCACTTGTCATTGCATTATTATCGATACGTAAAAAAGATAGTTACTTGTACCTAGCCTTCAAAAAGTTCTTCACTTTTGATAAACATACTATTGAAACAATTTATGGAATTAGCAAATCTGCTTTTATTGAACAAATCTTTTTAAGAATTGGGTTTTTAATGTATATACGAGCAGTTGCAGGACTAGGAACTACTGCTTTGGCAACACATCAAATTGTTACTAACATTATGGTAATCTCCTTTTCACTAGGGGATGGATTATCCATTGCAAACTCATCGTTGACTGGTCAAAGTTTAGGTGCGAAGCGTAAAGATTTAGCAATCATCTATGGAAAGATATCTCAATCGATGGGTCTGATCATTGCCATCATTTTCAGTTCACTACTAGCATTGTTTCGAAAGCAAGTTATGTATCTCTTTACCAATGAACAATCGCTTATCGAACTTGGTTCAACCATGCTCATTGTTTTATCAATCATAATATTGTTTCAAATATTGCAAGTGGTTATTACAGGTGCACTTAGAGGAGCAGGGGATGTGAAGTTTGTTGCTGCATTGTCGCTGTTTAGCGTTACCTTGCTTAGACCTACATTGACGTTTATTTTTGCGTATTCTTTAAACATGGGATTACTGGGTGCTTGGGTTTCTGTACTGATAGATCAGATTGCTCGTTTAATCATTACACGCAAGCGATTTCTAGCTGCGAAATGGACGTCGATCAGGGTATAAGTTAGAAATTTAGCATGGTAATAATGTAACAAATGCGTTATAATAATAACGTTAGAAAAGGCTTATAGGAGGAAATATGTCCAAAAAATTTATGACTATGGATGGAAACACTGCAACATCTCATGTAGCATATGCTTTCACTGAAGTTGCTGGTATCTATCCTATCACACCGTCCTCAACAATGGCTGAATTAGTAGATGCTTGGGCATCTCAAGGAAGAAAAAATATCTTCAATTCAGTAGTTAAAGTTGTTGAGATGCAATCTGAAGCAGGTGCCGCTGGTGTTGTTCACGGTGCACTACAAGGAGGCACATTATCATCTACATTTACAGCTTCTCAAGGGCTGTTGTTAATGATTCCAAACATGTACAAATGGGTTGGTGAGTTACTACCTGCTGTTCAACATGTTTCAGCTCGTTCAATTGCAACTCGTGCGTTGTCAATCTTTGGTGATCACCAAGATATTTATGCTGCCCGTCAAACCGGCGTAAGTATGATTGCATCACACTCTGTCCAAGAAGCAATGGATTTAGCTGGAGTTGCACATTTAAGTGCAATTAAAGCATCCGCTCCAATGTTACATTTCTTTGATGGTTTTAGAACATCACATGAAATACAAAAAATCGAAGTCTTAGACTATGAAGACTTAGCTAATTTAGTAGATAAAGAAGCACTTGCAAAATTCAGAGCAAGAGCACTTAACCCTCATACAAACCCAGTTACACGTGGTGGCGCTGAAAATGATGATATCTACTTCCAAGGTAGAGAAGCTCAAAATTTACATTTTGATGCAATCGGTGATGTTGTTGCTGATTACATGAAAAAGATTTCTGAGTTAACAGGACGTCATTATGCACCATTTACATACTATGGTCATCCAGAAGCAGATAGAATTGTTGTGGCTATGGGTTCTGTTACTGAAACAGCATCAGAAGTTATTGACACTCTAAATGCTAAAGGCGAAAAAGTAGGTATGATTAAAGTACACTTATATCGTCCATTTAGAGCTGATTTCTTAAAAGATGTGTTACCTGCATCTGTTAAGAAAATTGCTGTGTTAGATCGTACAAAAGAAGTTGGAACTCGTGAGCCTCTATATATGGAAGTGAACGAAGTACTTAAAGGATATAAAGACATTGAGCTAATTATTGGTGGACGTTATGGTCTATCTTCAAAAGATACACAACCTGAAGATATTAAAGCGGTGTATGATCACTTAAATAGTGACAATCCTTTCACTGGATTTACAATTAGTATTACTGATGATGTTACTAACCTATCTTTACCAGTAGATAAAACTTTTGAAACAAAATCAGATTACACCGCATGCTTATTCTATGGATTAGGGTCTGATGGAACGGTTTCAGCAAATAAAAACTCCATTAAAATTATTGGAGATCACACTGACTTATATTCACAAGCATATTTTGCTTATGACTCTAAAAAAGCTGGTGGTGCAACTCGTTCAAATTTACGTTTTGGTAAATCACCAATTCGCTCAACTTATTATATCCGTAAAGCTGACTTTATTTCATGCTCATTAGATTCTTATTTATTTAGATATGACATGATTCGCAACCTTAAAGAAGGTGGTACATTCTTACTTTCTACAAGTTACAAAGCAGAAGATATGGAAAAACATTTGCCAAAACGTGTTAAGAAACAATTGGCAGAGAAAAAAGCGAAGTTCTATATCATCGATGCAAATCATATAGCTGAATCAATTGGTATGGGGCGTCGTACAAACACAATTTTACAATCCTCATTCTTTGCATTAAATCCAAGTATATTACCTTATGAAGATGCATTGACCTTTATGAAAGATGCTGCTGAAAAATCATACGGTAAAAAAGGTGAAGAAATCGTTAAGTTAAATTACGAAGCGATTGACATGGGGAAAGAAGGATTAGTTGAAGTGAAAGTAGATCCAGCATGGGCTGATTTAGAAATTGGAAACACTCGTAAATCAACAGGTGATGAGTACTTTGATGAGTTTGTAGATGTTATTAACTCACTTGAAGGGTATGATTTACCAGTAAGTGCATTTATTGATAACCCAGTTCTTGATGGATCAATGAGAAACAACGTTGCTTTCGATGAACATCGTACAATTGCAACTCAAGTACCAAAATGGATTCCTGAAAACTGTATTCAATGTGGATTCTGTTCATTTGTTTGTCCACATGCAACGATTCGTACATTCTTACTTGATGAAAACGAAGTCAAAAATGCACCAATGGAATTTGAAACACTAACTCCTACTGGTAAAGGTGTTGATCATTTACGCTACCGTGTTATGGTTTCACCAGATAACTGTGTAGGTTGTGGCTTGTGTTCTGTTGAGTGTCCAGGTAAAGGTGGTAAAAAAGCTCTTGAAATGGTTGATGTAACTGAACAACTTCATGAAGCACCACTTGCTAATTACTTGTATAAAGAAACAAAATACAAATCAGAATATTTCCCAACAAATACAATTAAAGGTAGCCAGTTCTTAATGCCTTACTTTGAGGTTTCAGGAGCATGTGCTGGTTGTGGAGAAACACCATACTATCGTTTAGTAACTCAACTATTTGGTAGTGACATGATGATTTCAAATGCTACAGGGTGTTCATCCATTTATTGTGGATCAACTCCATCATCACCATTTGTAACAGATAAAGATGGAAAAGGTGTTGCTTGGGCTAACTCATTATTTGAGGATAATGCTGAATATGGATTTGGTATGAAAATTGCTCAAGAATATAAAGCATTAGAACTAGTTAATCGCTTTAAAGAAGCAAAAGATGAGTTTGAACCAGAACTAGCAGCTATCGTTGATCAATACTTAGAAGTGAAAAACGATCGTGAAAAAGAAAAAGAAGTAGCTCCACAATTGATTGAGCTTCTTGAAAAATCAAGTTCTGAAAAAGCTGCTAAACTACTAGAAGATTCTAGAGATTTCATTAGTAAGTCTGTATGGATTATTGGTGGAGATGGTTGGGCTTACGATATTGGGTTTGGTGGTCTTGATCATGTTATTGCTAATAGCTTAAATGTAAATATCTTAATCTTAGATACAGAAGTATATTCAAACACAGGTGGTCAATCATCTAAGGCATCTCAAGCGGCTTCTATCGCTAAGTTTGCTGCAGGTGGTAAACCAACTGGTAAGAAAGACTTAGGTCTAATGGCAATGATGTATGGCCATGTATACGTTGCAAGTATTGCGATGGGTGCAAACCGTGTTCAAACCATTAAAGCACTTAAAGAAGCTGAAGCATACGATGGACCTTCTGTTGTAATAGCTTATTCACCATGTATTGAACATGGTATCAAAGGTGGTTTATCAAATCATCAAATCACACAAAAAGCAGCGGTGGAATGTGGATATTGGACATTGTATCGTTACAATCCTGAAAACACAGAGAAACCACTAACTGTGGATTACGCTAAACCAGATTTCGATAAGTTCCGTGACTTTGTAATGACAGAGACACGATTCAATCAACTGCCAAATGCAAATCCATTTGAAGCAGAAAAGTTACTGGACAAAGCAGCTACAGATGCGAAAAATCGATTTAATCGATTAATGAAACTAGCTAGAGACTAAAGATAAAACAATCAGAGTGCTAAGCACTCTGATTTTTTAAGTGGAGGATGCATGAAAGTATTGCTTTATTTTGAGGGAGAATCCATCATCTCAAAATCAGGGATTGGTAGAGCCATGAAACATCAAATGGCTGCTCTTTCTTATGCAAATGTTGAGTATACCATTGATCCTAAAGATGATTATGATATCCTTCATATAAACACTGTTGGATTTACTAGTCCATTGATTATCTCTCAAGCAAGAAGACATAATAAAAAGGTTATTTATCATGCACATTCAACAGAAGAAGATTTTCGAGATTCGTTTATTCTCTCTAACAAAATTGCGCCACTGTTTAAGAAACACTTGACTAACATGTATTCAAGTGCTGATTGCATTATTACTCCAACTTTATATAGTAAAAAATTGTTGGAAAACTATAATATCGAAATTCCAATCTTTGCAATAAGTAATGGTGTAGATACTAGTAAGTATCAATATGATCCACATAAAGCAGAAGCGTTCTATAACTACTTTTATTTAAAGAAAAATGACAAAGTTATTATAAGTGCAGGAATGCAAATCAAACGAAAAGGAATTATTGATTTTATTCAAGTTGCAAAACAGTTACCTGAATATACCTTTATTTGGTTTGGACATACACCTAAGTTTGCGACACTGACAGAAGTTAGAGAAGCAATTAGTGATTTACCTAAGAATGTTATAATGCCAGGTTATATTAAAGGACCGATATTTGAAGGTGCATATTCCTGTGCTGATGCTTTCTTTTTTCCATCCTATGAGGAAACAGAAGGGATTGTTGTGCTTGAGGCACTTGCCGCAAGACAAGATATAATTGTTCGTGATATAGGTGTATATGAAGATTGGCTTGTGGATGGAGTTAATTGTTATAAAGGAAAGACAAACGATGATTTTGTTGATATTATAAGTAAAGTCGTCAACAAGCAAGTGAAGAGTCTAGATAGAAATGCCTATGAGACTGCACAACAAAGAAGTTTGCACATTGTGGGGGAAGAATTAAAGAAAGTATATGAGTATGTTTTAAACAACGAATAAACAGGTGAAGATATGAGAATTGGTATATTTAGTGATACATATTCCCCAGATATTAATGGTGTTGTTAGCTCAATTGTTACTTTACAGGAGTCACTCATTGAAGCAGGACATGATGTTTTTGTTGTAACTACAAAACATGGGTTGTACCATTTGTCTTATGAAAACAATGTTTTGCGTTTACCTGGAATTGAAATTAAGAGAATGTACGGTTATGTTCTTACAACACCAGTGCAACTGCGTGCTTATCGTATCGTTAAAGAAATGAACTTAGATGTTATTCATGTGCATACAGAATTTGGAGTGGGTGTTTTTGGTCATGTGATCGGGAAGATGTTAAAACTACCAATAGTATCCACATATCATACGACATATGAAGACTATACCCATTATGTGAATACTTTCAACTTAAAATCAGTAGAAAGTATAGCCAAAAAAGCAATCATTAAACTAAGTCGATTGTTTGGGTCATCAAGCAGTGTAATTATAGCACCTTCAAATAAGACAAAAGAGATGCTAGTACGATATGGCATTAAACGAGAAATTGTTGTAATACCTACAGGGCTCAATTTAGAGCGTTTTGATAATGAACATAAAAATCAAGAGAAAATTGATACTATGAAAAATTCTCTAGGTTTAAGCAATGAAGATAAAATTGTTCTTTATGTCGGTCGTTTAGCAAAAGAAAAAAGTATTGATGTAGTCATCAATGGATTTGAAGAAATTGCAAAGATAAATAATAATATTAAGTGTATTATTGTTGGTTCAGGTCCTGCAGAAGAAGAACTAAAACATGTTGTTAAAGTAAAAAATCTTCAAGATTCTGTATTGTTTCTTGGTAAAATAGACAACAGTGAAATTGCGGATATATACCATATGGCAGATGTCTTTGTCTCAGCATCCACAACAGAAACTCAAGGGCTTACATTTGTAGAAGCAATGGCAAGTGGTCTTATGGTTTTTGCAAGGTATGATGAGGCAATAAGTGACTTAATTATTAATGATGAAACAGGTTTCTATTTTGAGGATTATTGCTCACTAGCACATAGAATTTTAGAATATTTTACTATTGATGAAAATAAGCAAAGAGAAATGTTGCTTTGTGCGAAAAATAAAGTACAGATATATGATAAAAGGACATTTTCTGATAGAATAGTTGAAGCTTATATTATGGCTCACAAAATTTACAACTCAAATTATACAATTCAAAAAATACATTACTCAACTAAGTATGCTAAACTTGAATTAACTAGCCCATATGATAATATTGAGTTGACGATTTTTAAAGAAACATGTGAAAAAAAGAAGATGGAAGAAGGTAAAATGATTACTAAAGACGATCTTTCTCAATTGTTAGAGGATGAAAAAGTTGCATCGGCATATCAAATTTGTGTTCGGAAAATTTCATATAAAGACAGAACTCAAAAAGAAGTTTATGATTATTTAATGGAAAAAACTGGTCTCAATGCACAACAAATGAATTTGGTGGTTTCCATTTTAAAAGCACAGAACTTAATTGATGATGAAAGCATCGTTAAAGATCAATTTGATTCAATGAGTGAAAAATTGCTGGGTAAGCATAAAATTGTATTAGATCTTCGAAATAGAGGAATCCCTACTGAATTAATCGATAAGTATTTATATCGACATGATTTTAAGGTTGAAAGAGAATCAGCAATCAAATATGCTCGACAATTATTGAAAAATATCAATGAGCCTTCTGTTTATAGTGCTAAGGAAAAAATAAGAAGAAAATTGATATATAGAGGATATGATAGTATTATTGCGGATAATGCCGTTGCGGCATTAAACTACTCAAAACTAGAGAAAAGTGAACGAGAGAACTGTATGAAGTATGCTTTAAAAATGCAAGAGTATTACACTCGTTTGAATATTAAAGATCCAAAGTCTAAACGAAGGAAAATTGCATCTGCGGTTGCCAAAAAAGGATTTGAACTTAGTTTAGTTTCAGAGATAATGAGAGAAATAGAAGGGGAGTTTAATTATGACGATTAATCAGTTTAAAGAAAAAGAGAAGATTGACCAACCTTTGCTTGTTTCACAGTTAACCCAAGGAATTACAACATCTGGAGCGCCTTATCTTTCAGTAGTTTTACAAGATAAAAGTGGTACAATTGATGGCAAACTATGGGATGTAAAGGATGAGCAATTATCAATTATTAAACCAGGATCTATAATTCAAGTAGTTGGAGAGGTTTTAAAGTATAGAAATACATTGCAAGTTCGAATTCATAATGTGTTAGAATGCAATGAAAACTTTGAACTAGAAGATTTTGTTGAAAAGACAAATGTACCGATTGAAGATTTAAAGGCACAAATTTCAAAAACAATTGAGTCAATAAATGATCCTGTTTATAAAGCAATAACAAAGGAAATATTTAAAAGATATCATGTTGAATTCTTTGAGTTTCCAGCTGCATCGAAAAACCATCATGATTCATTAGGTGGGCTAGCAACGCACGTTGCTTCTATGGTTGAAATTGGTGAGTTTTTAGCAACTAAACATGAAATCATTAATCGTGACTTGTTAGTTTCTGGAATCTTGCTTCATGATATTGGTAAGGTGTTCGAGTTATCTGGTCCAATAGTTACGGAATACACTTTAAAAGGTAAACTGCTTGGTCATATCTCGATGATGTCTTCCATTATTTATGAAGTAGCAAAAAGCCTTTCTGTACACGAAGAAGAACAAACAATCTTATTAATGCATTTAGTGTTGTCTCATCATGGGCAATATGAATATGGTTCTCCGGTACTGCCGATGGTACCAGAGGCTGAGATACTTAACATCATTGATAATTTAGATGCAAGAATAAATATGTTTGAAAAAATGATCGAATCAACAGAACCTAAATCTTTCTCCCCTAGAATATTCTCACTAGAAAATAGAAGTTTTTATAGAAGTAAATAGTAAAAAACAGTTGTGATTAAACCTAATGGTCTAAAGCAACTGTTTTTTTATCAATCTATTTTAATGTTTAATAATAGTTCGTCTAAATCGATGTTTTTGTTTTCTTTAAAGTTTAAAGTAATACCATCGGTCTCATCATATCTTGGAATAAGATGAACATGATAGTGCATAATTGTTTGCCCTGCAGCTTTTTCGATGTTAGTTATTACATTCATTCCTTTAGCATTTAATTTCTGCATTAAATGATTACTAATCATTGAACTAGCAATGGCGACATGATTCAAGTACTCTGGAGGGCATTCCAAAAAGTTGTTAGTATGGATTTTTGGAATCACTAAAGTATGTCCTTTTGTTGTTTGAGAAATATCTAAAAATGCCATGACATGTTCATCTTCATAAACAATTTTTGCTGGTATGTCCTTGTTGGAAATCTTACAAAATAAACACATAACTATACCTCCTATTCTTATCATAATAAAAAAAAACCGCTTTTACTAGCGGTTTGGTAAATAATTTCTGTAAGATTGCATCATAGCATCGTAAATTGTTTTATCATAAACATTAAAGTTTCCTTGCTCGAAATAATCGATGAACATCATTTCGTTGATGGAGTTTAAATTTGATAGTTCCTCTATCGTTTCTTCTTGAAATCTGGAAGGATTTACTTCTATGATTTGAACTACATAATATCTTCCTGAATTAGCATCTTCGATAGGATTAGCGGTAAGTGTAGGAACTTCATTTTGTGTAATAAAATCTTTTACTTCACTTGGTAATGATGTTTCAGTATGAACCAATCGTAATGTCCCATTGTATGATAATGAGTTTGATAAACGTTCAGCTACTTCCTCAACATTTTCTCCATCACGAATTGCTTGTAATGCTTCTGTTGCATCAGTGATTTCTGTAAATTCAATAATTCTTACTTGTTTAGGGTTGTAAGTAGTAATCATCAAATCAAAATTTTCATTAATGAAGTTAGATACTAGTGCAACTTCTTGAGCATTGGGAATAAGAGCTTTTTCTAAGTATTCTTCTTCGCTACTAAATCCATACGAAGCAAGGGAATTTGAGAATGAATCTCCAAACACTTCCTTTACATAATCAAGCTCTTCTTGTGCTTTTGCACGGATATCATCATCAACAGGTTGTTTTTCATCAAGTATTTTTCTCTTGGCCATTTCAACGACTAGTGTTGCTGGATCTTGATTCTTCAATAATGAAAACAGGTGTTCTTTAGTAAAGGATACATCACCAACTGTGATTGCTGTTTCTTTTGGGTTTGTTACATTAACCACCGCATCAGAGCAACCTACTAATGCAACGGACATAATTAACACGATTAATAGTTTTTTCATATTACTCTACCTCCGTTGGATTGATGAAATTTTCTAATTGTTCCATTAAACTTTCAAGTTGTTCACCATTAAATGAAAGACCTAGTTCTTTAGCATAATTCAAAATCATTTGTTGCTGTGCTGAAACATTGAATGAGATTAGAGCTTCTTTAAATGAGTTTTCTTCTCTTAGTTCACTTAGAGCTACAGCATCCAATCGAATTAAATGATAACCGTAGGATGTTTTCACCCAATCACTTAGGTCGTTGACATTTTCAAGTGCTAAAGCAGCATTTAAAAATTCAGGAACAAATTGTGTGCTTGCATCCATGTAACCTAGACTACCATTGTTTGCTGCGCTTTGCACATCATCAGAATATGTTGTTGCGACCTCTTCAAATGTTTCGTTGGATTCCAATGCTGCAATTGCATTGTCCCATTTTGTTTGTTCTTCTTCAGTGGGATTATTTGGATCATCCATAGCTATGAGAATATGACTTACTTTTCTTGGTTTAGAATCTTCAACAAATGGAGTGATGAATTCACTTTCATTGCCGAATAAATATTCTAAGGTCAACTCATCAAGCTTATATAAATGTTCAAAGTAATCAGTTAATCCATCAATCGTTTGATAACCTACTGCTTGTAATGATCGCAATAAGATTGCTTCATAACCATCCCCATATTGATTTTTAAAGTTTTCAATCAATAGTTCTGATTGTATTCTTGCTTCTGACTGTGTATCTTGATCAATCTCACCAAGTTGTTCAACAACAGCTCTTTCAATTAATGAATAAGCAGCAGAAATGCCAATCTGATCTATTAACTCATAATAAAACTCATCAGCAGTTATATCTTGATTGTTAATTTCAAAGACGATATCATTACCGTCGACAGTTTTTCCTTTTAATATATTTTTGCTTTGATCAACAACGTAGTATCCAATTGCAATAGAGAATAAGATACCAACAAGGATGACAAACCAAAACTTCTTTAATATTTCTTGCATACAAACCTCCTTGTAACTCATCCATTATAAAAGAAACAGACCATAAATGCAATGAAAGATGCTTGTTTAAAAGTGCAACTCATGACTTTTGATGATAATACGTTTAATGTAATTAATATAATCGTTTTCATTGAGTCAAGGTTGACATTTTGGTAGAATATGCTAAGGAAGGATAGGTATATAATGTCAGTATTAAAAATTGAAAATCTACATGTAGAGATTGAAGGAAATAAAATTCTAAAGGGCGTTGATTTAACAGTTAAGTCAAATGAAATTCATGCTCTTATGGGACCTAATGGTAATGGTAAATCAACATTAGTTTCTACTATAATGGGACATCCCAAATATGAGGTAACAGAAGGTACGATTACTTTCGATGGTGAGGATGTGTTAGCCATGGAAGTTGATGAAAGAAGTAAAGTTGGTTTGTTTTTAGGGATGCAATACCCACAGGAAGTTTCTGGAGTAACTAATTCAGACTTTCTTAAAGCTGCAATGAATGCACGTAGAGAGACACCAGTGTCACTGTTTTCATTTATTAAAGAAATGGAAGGTGCAATTGATAAGCTTGAGATGAAATCGGATTTAGCACATCGATATGTTAATGAAGGTTTTTCAGGTGGAGAGAAAAAACGTAATGAGATTTTGCAAATGTTGTTATTGAATCCAAAAATTGCAATGCTTGATGAAATCGATTCAGGTCTAGACATTGATGCATTACGTATTGTAGCTAATGTTATCAATGATATGGTTAATGAAAGAGAAATGGGAATGATTATCGTTTCACACTATGAACGATTTTTCCATTTAATTACACCGACACACACGCATGTAATGCTTGATGGTCGAATTGTAATGAGCTCTGACGCATCACTTGTAACCAGAATTGACCAAGAAGGTTATGAATGGGTTGCAGATGAAGTTGGAGTTCAAATAGCAAGTGAAGAAGTCGAGAAGAAAAAGACGGTAAGCATTGTTTCTTGTGCGGTAAATCAACCAAGAGGTAACAAAAATGACAACATCTAACATTTCTGTAAATGAATCAAAGACAATTACTTTAAAAGATGATTCTTTACAGATTGTTGATGTTTATGTTCAAGATGAGATGGATTTACAGATCACAATTGGTGAGAATACATTTGGTAGTTGCTATATAAAAGTTCGAGGTAATGGAACTTTAAATTTGACAGTATCGGTGCTTGAAAATGCAAACTGGTCAGTTTTGATGATGAATGAAAGTGATGAAGCTATTTCTTTTGTTGAAAATTGGAACTTAAAGAAAAATGCAAATGTCCAACTAGCGATCGGTGAATTAACGACAGGTAATCATTCTAAGAAAATTCTGTATCATCTATTTGAAGAGGGCTCTTCGATAAATGTTCGGGGAGCAAACCTAGTTCAATCTAAACTATTAACCGAAATGAAGGTTATTCATTACAAGGGAAACACCTTTGCACAATTAGACAACTATGGAATTGTTTTACAAGAATGTGAATATACACTTGATGTTATTGGTCAAATTGAAAAAGCAGCAAAAAACTCTAAAACACACCAGATTAGTCGCGTGATGAACTTCGGATTAAAGCCTAAGACATCAGTTAATCCAAAGTTAATCATTGATGAGAATGATGTTGAAGCATCTCATGCCGCTTCGATGGGTCAGCCAGATCCCCTACAGGTTTACTATTTACAATCAAGAGGAATGGCTAAAGGAGAAGCTCTAAAATTAATCTCACTTGGGTATTTACTACCTATAGTGGATGTTATAGAAGATGAGAATGTTAAAGAAACACTAAAAGAAGCAGTAATAGAGAAAGTGAGTAATTCATGTTTGATGTAAGGGAGATCCGTAAAGATTTTCCAATGTTAATAGATAAAAATGGTAAAGAAAACAACGTTATCTATTTTGATAATGCAGCGACAACATTTAAACCACAGTCAGTAATTGATTCTGTCTTAAGATACTATACTGAAGCATCCGTAAATATTCATCGTGGTGATTATGATTTGTCATATCAAGTCTCTAACGAATACGAAAATGCACGTGAGACAATAGCTACGTTTATAAATGCTCAAGCTAATGAAATTGTGTTTACTTCAGGAGCGTCTGCTTCATTGAATCTTGTTGCTTATGGTTGGGGTAGAAAATACTTAAAACCAGGAGATATAGTTTTATCAACAGAAGCAGAACATGCATCAAATATTCTTCCATGGTTTAAGACGGTTGAAGAAACCAAAGCTGTGTTAGAGTTTATTCCGCTTACTAAATCAGGAGAGCTTACTGTTGAAAACTTTAAAAAAGTGATGAATGAAAAAGTTAAAGTTGTCACATTAGCAAGTATTACAAACGTGTTAGGATATATTGCTCCTATAAAAGAAATTATTGAAATTGCACATGAGTATGGTGCAATTGTGGTAGTTGATGGAGCTCAATCAGTGCCTCATATACCAACCGATGTAAAGGATTGGGACGTTGATTTTTTAGCGTTTTCAGCACATAAAATGGTGGGTCCAACAGGAGTTGGTGCACTATATGGGAAATATGAGTTATTAGAGCAGACAGATCCATTTATTTTGGGCGGAGGCAGTAATGCTCGGTTTGATATTTGTGGAAATATCTTACTAAAAAATCCACCATACAAGTTCGAGGCTGGAACTCCAGCAATTGAAGCAGTATTAGGTTTTGAATCTGCTGTGAAATACTTAATGAATATAGGGATGGAGAACATCCAATCTTATGAACACACTTTAAGGACATATGTGATTGAAGAGCTAAAGAAAATGGATCATATTGAACTGTATAATCCAAATACAGATACAGGTATTATTACGTTTAATGTAAAAGGAATCTTTGCTCAAGATGCTGCGAGCTATATAAATGCAAATCACATAGCTGTTCGAGCTGGTAATCATTGTGCGAAAATTTTAATGGATTTATTACAAACATCAGAGACAATTCGTGCTAGTTTTTACTTTTACAATACAAAAGAAGAAGTGGATGAATTTTTAAGAGTTGTAAGTGAGATTACATTAGAGAAGTGTGTTGAACTGTATGTTTAAAGGAGTGATGAAATGAAAATCGATGATCCAATGGTGTTGCGTCAGATAATTATGGATCACTACCAGTTTCCTAGAAATAAACGGGTTTGTAACCATAATCAATGCAAAACGGTACATATGGCAACTGAATCTTGTATAGATGATATTCAGGTTCAAGCAGTAATCGAAGATGGTATCATAAAAGATATTTGTTTTGATGGTATTGCTTGTACTATATCTACTGCATCAACATCAATATTAACCGAGTTAATGAAAAATAAATCGATTGAAGAAGCAAAGAATCTTCTTGAGTTATATTTTGATATGATTGACTTAAAAGCAGTGAATTATGAACCGTTAGAAGAAGCAATTGCTTTTAAAAACGTAGGCAAACAGGCGAATCGAATAAAATGTGCAACCATTGGATGGAACGCATTTAAACAGATTATTGAGGAAAGTGAGGATAACAATGACTGATAATATTAATATCCCAAAAGATGAATATAAATATGGGTTTGCTGATAAAGATGTCAGTATATATAGAACTAAAAAGGGAATTTCTAAAGAGATTGTTGAAGAAATTTCGAAAATAAAGGGAGAACCTGATTGGATGAGAGAGTTTCGTGTGAAGTCTTACGAAGCTTTTGCAGACAAAAAAATGCCAGAGTGGGGTGCTGATTTATCTGGTATAGATTTTGATGAATATACATACTATATTAAGCCAAGTGAGCGTAGTGAAAAAAGCTGGGATGACGTTCCAGATACTATAAAGGACACGTTTAACAAGTTAGGATTACCTGAAGCAGAACAGAAGTTTTTATCAGGAATTTCTACACAGTATGATTCAGAGGTTGTATATCATAACATGTTAAAAGAGGTAGAGGATAAGGGAATAATATTCTTGGATACAGACACTGCTTTAAGGGAACATCCTGAGTTGTTTAAGAAGTTTTTCGGAACTGTTGTACCTTATTATGATAATAAGTTTGCTGCATTAAATAGTGCGGTTTGGTCTGGTGGATCATTTATATATGTTCCTCCTGGGGTAAGTTTAGATAAACCATTACAATCTTATTTTAGAATTAATAGTGAGAGCATGGGTCAGTTTGAAAGAACATTAATCATTGTTGATGAAGGTGCTGATGTTCATTATGTTGAAGGGTGTACAGCACCTATTTATCAAAAGGATTCATTACATGCTGCAGTTGTCGAAATTATTGTGCATAAAAATGCGAAATGTCGATATACTACTGTTCAAAACTGGTCAACAAATGTATTGAATCTTGTTACCAAGCGTGCAAAAGTTCTTGATCATGGTGTAATGGAGTGGATAGACGGAAATATTGGTTCAAGCATAACCATGAAATATCCTTCTTGTGTACTTGTTGGAGAATATGCTCGTGGGTTGACCATATCTATCGCAGTTGCTGGAAAAAATCAGATTCTTGATGCTGGAGCAAAAATGATTCATACTGGAGCAAACACTTCTAGCACAATTATTTCTAAATCTATTGCTAGAAATTCAGGTTCTGTAAATTATCGAGGAATGATTAAACACACACCATCAGCTATAGGAGCTAAATCGAAGATTGAATGTGATACATTACTTTTAGATGATCAGTCAACTAGTGATACATTACCAACTAATATTGTAAGTAACAATCAATCAATTGTTGAACATGAAGCATCGGTGTCTAAGATATCGGAAGAACAACTATTCTATTTAATGTCAAGAGGGTTAACAGAAGAACAAGCAGCTGAGACCATAATATTGGGGTTTTTAGAGCCGTTTACAAGAGAATTACCAATGGAATATGCTGTTGAGTTGAATCAGCTTCTTCGTTTAGAAATGGAAGGTTCTATTGGTTAAACAATCGCATATGCGATTGTTTTTCTTTATGTTAGAATATGATGGTATGAGGTAAGTTATGAGTAATCGAAATATACTTAAAAAGCAGATCTATTTATATACCATTATTTTCATGGCAATGGCTATGACTAATACTCAAGTGATACCATTTTTGACTAGTATTGGTTATTCACCGGTTGAAAGAGGTATTATATTGTCATCGATTTCTGTGATCGCAATAATTGGGCAAATGTTTGTTGGTTATTTGTGTGACAAATATAATTCTATTAAAAAGTTTTATCACTTGTTGTTGTTTTCTTTTATATTACTTAATGCAATTATGTACTCATACAGTGAAAACAATTTTTTTATTCATCTATTATTGTTTGCTTTTGTTGGAGGACTGTTTAGAATTGTTGCTGGATTAGTCGAGACTTGGACATTAGAAGTTAATGATTATATCAAAGATAGATTTGGTCCGATACGAGCTTTTGGAGCAATAGGATGGGCAATAGGTGCACCACTTACATCTCTTCTTATAGAAAACTATGGGTACAGGACCATCGGATTTTCTTTTGCGATTTTGGCTTTTTTTAGTATGATATTTTCAATAGCAATGCCTGATGCTGATAAGGTTGAAAGTAAAAAAATGCTCAGAATCAGTGATGTTAAACAACTTTTATCAAACCGAACATATGTTTTATTAGTGTTTATTTTAATTTTTGTTAATTTCGTGTTCACTGCAGATATGTACACAGTAATAGATAAAATGATATTTTTAGGTGCATCAAACAATCAAATTGCATTTAAATGGTCATTTCAGGCTGTAGTAGAGCTTCCGTTATTTTTCTTTGGATATTTGCTTTTAAAAAAAATCGGTGCAATGAAAATGTTGATTATATCAATTTCAATGTTTATTATTAGATTTTCTCTATATACTTTAGCGACAAGTGCTACACAAATAATACTAATTACTAGTTTGCAATCAATAACATTCCCGCTTTTGATGATTTCTCAAAAAGTATTAGTAGCAAATGAATCTCCCGAGCATTTAAAATCTACGGGTCAAATGCTAGCTATTTCATTGTATGGGGGATTATCAGCATTGCTTACTCCTGTCGTGTCTGGATTACTTATCAATACTGTAGGATTTGATTATACACTTCTAATATTTACTTCGATTCTTTTTATACCATTAATGTTATCTTTCATATACAGTAAGATAAACAGATTCACATAATTTCACATAGTTAAAAAGAATTTTTGCGTCTAGTAAATGATAAATTATAGTTGCAAGATATAATAAACTTGCTTGTATAGGTCCTCTTCTCCTACATAATATCCCCTTAAAGACCATACAAAATTCTTTCCCCTTATAAAATAAGAAAAAAAGGCCTAGTGCCTTTTTTCCTTTTATAGAAAACGATATCTTAAATTCGTTTCTTTAATAATCTTTTGCTTATAAATGTAACGTCGTGTAATTCTATCACTTAAGTTAGTTAGTACTTCATAAGGAATAGTATCAAGAATATTTGCAATATCTAAGCAAGACTGATTTTTTCCGATAATTTCAACTTTTAAAGAAGTCAATGACAACGGATACTCAATAATAATCTGATCCATACAGATTCTCCCTAGAATCCTGACTGGTGTATCATTGATATAAAAGTAATGGTTTTGAAGCTTTCTGTTAATACCATCTGCGTATCCAATTGGTAAGATACCTATTCTCATATTTTCAGTAGCTTTATAAGTTGCAGAATAACTAACTACATCACCAGGTTGTAGTTCTTTTGCTTGGGTAATGTTTGTATGTAACCTTAGAACAGGTTTAAAAATTTTTGTTTTGGTAGAATATCCATACATAGCAATTCCACAACGAACGGCATTTGATATGTTCTCTTTAATATCAATCAATGCATCAGAGTTAGCAATGTGAATCCATTGGAAAGTATAATCGGTGTAATTTAAGAATCCTTTAAATAACTCAAGTTGATTAAGTGAGTCGGTATTTTCCTTTGCATCAGCACTATGATAATGTGTAAAAATACCTTCTAGGTCAATTTTATTTTCGGTAGCAATGTTAATGACTTTTGCAAAATCATTGTATGTTTTTATTCCAAGTCTATTCATACCAGTATCAACTTTTATATGACACTTTAAATTTTCTAAGTTTCTATTAGCTTCTAAAGCTTCGATAAGCCAATCAAGAGAAATGATTGAAACAGTTATCTCTCTTTCTATACACAAATATAAATGAGATGGATTTGTATATCCCAAATTAATTATTGGAGCTGTAATACCTGCTTCTCTGAGATCAATAGCTTCATCAATAGATGATACGCAGAGATAAGCGACATAATCAATCTTTTCAATAAATTGTGATATTTCTATAGCACCATGACCATATGCGTTTGCTTTAACAACACAAAATAACTGTTTTCTACAGTTTGCATGTATGGTGTTTAAGTTATAATCTAAATTGTCCAAATCAATTTCTGCAAATGTTTGTCTATAACGCATATTTTACCTATATTATTCTTGAGCTAGTGTATGCAATATATAATGAATACACTCTAAATAGTAATGTTAATAGATTGTTGATATTGATACTTATCCATGAGTTGAGTGTAATTATTAGTGCATCAACAAATATTGATGGATTACTCAAAATCATAAATCCAGTTAGTGTAAATATATCACCTAGTAGCATTGCAGAAAAAGTTAGAGCTAAACCTAAAAAGGCGAATTTTGGTTGAACACCTCTTCCATATTTTCTTAATACATATGCAATTGAATATCCTAATCCCAAATATAATAAAGAAAATCTAATTCCTAATAATCTTTGAATAATTGCAAATAAGATTGATAAAACAAGTGATAATGGAATTCCAAAAAGCACTGCTTTTAAAAATCTCTCGTTTTGTCCTAATGAATTTGTGTTAAAAACTTTCAGCATAAGTCCTCCTGATTTTTATAGTATATCATATAAATGAAATTAGTAATTCGCAAAAGCAAAAAAAACAAATTACTCTACCTAAAGTTGTTGACTATAACTTCTATAGTATGGTATATTATTAAGGCACTACGACGTGTGATGTGGAGGTTTAGCTCAGTTGGGAGAGCATCTGCCTTACAAGCAGAGGGTCGGCGGTTCGAGCCCGTCAACCTCCACCATTTTTATTGCCGCCGACTTAGCTCAACTGGCAGAGCAACTGATTTGTAATCAGTAGGTTGTAGGTTCGAGTCCTATAGTCGGCACCATTTATCTGGAAGGATAGCGAAGTGGCTAAACGCGGTAGACTGTAAATCTACTCCCTACGGGTTCGGGGGTTCGAAACCCTCTCCTTCCACCATCTTATCAATATTTTACTTTGGGGTATAGCCAAGCGGTAAGGCATCAGACTTTGACTCTGACATTCCCTGGTTCGATCCCAGGTACCCCAGCCATTGTGACCCGTTAGCTCAGGTGGTAGAGCAACTGACTTTTAATCAGTGGGTCGTAGGTTCGAGTCCTACACGGGTCACCAGCGCGAGTGTAGTTCAATGGTAGAACCTCAGCCTTCCAAGCTGATTACGGGGGTTCGATTCCCCTCACTCGCTCCATTTAAAAATAAAGTCCATTTATTAGGACTTTTTTTGTTTTTATACAATTATGTTATAGGTGATGAAAATGTATTTAAGCCATAACTTTAGATTGTATCCAAATAGCAACCAACAATACTACTTAATCAAATTGATAGATAATTTTGATATTGAAGTAAACAGGGTGATATCGAAATTTTTGCAAGCCGAAATGGTTTATGATATTAGATTCAAAGAAATAAATAATACTATACCATGGGATTCAAAGATTGAAGTAATTAAAGTAGCGAAGGAATTATATTTGCAAATAGTTAGCAATAATTTTACAAGAAATGAGGTGAAGATCGATTATTGCAAGTGGACAAACATTAACTGTCAATTTTTAAACTCTGACAAAATATTAATACAAACATTTATGAAAGAAGAAACATTGTTAGAAACACGTATAAATGAATATATTTGGTCACAAATAAATAATCAAAAAGTAAAAATAACTTCATTCAAAATCTTCATACGAAACAACAAGTGGATTGGAAACATAACTTATGATATTCCTCAAGCGAAAAACGACAACGGAAATATGATGGCAATAGATTTAGGTATAAAAATTCCTGCTGTTGTAGCAACTAGCACTGGGAAAATTCGATTTTTTGGAAATGGAAGGAAAAAGAGATATATACACACAAAACAAGCAAAAAACAATAAAGAGGCACTGAAAAATCTAGATTGCAAAGTGATTCACAAGAAGAAATGGAGTAATAAGCTTAAAGATATTGATCACAAGATTAGTAAGCAAATTATTGATTTTGCAAATCAAGAGAAAGTAAAATACATAAAATTAGAAAATTTAAACAATTTGCAGAAAAATAATGCAAAATTAAATGGAGTTAGCTCTTGGTCATATAGAAGATTACAGAATTATATCGTCTATAAAGCTAAAAGAAACGGAATTATTATTCTTTGGGTAAATCCAAAAAACACATCAAAGAAATGTCCTAATTGCTTTAGAATAAATAATAGCCAAAAAAGAAAATACATATGCAGTTGTGGATATTCAAATCATAGAGACATTGTAGGTGCTTTGAATATTTTAAATAACCATCTATAGTCTTCGGACTAGCCTATAATGCTATATGCACTGTTATAGGATAAGCCATGCTAGGCTTTAATAATTTAGCACGAGGTTTGAACCCCCTTTAAACTAATTCATGATATAATTCCTTTAGGTGAAAACATGAACATATTACTAATACGTGAAAATTTATTGAAGGATAAAAATACAGATAAACTAAGAGAGTTAAACATTAACATAACTACAATTAAAGCAAACGAATTTTCAGCGTTTCAAAAAAGTAAAGAATATCACTCTTTTGATTTTATTGTAGGAGCTACAGAACTAAAAGATCTTGATATGGCAAAGTGGCCAAAGCTCAAAATCATTCAAACGATTAGCTCTGGCTATGATTTTTTAGATTATGATTCTTTACATTCAAATAATGTAATAGTATTAAATGCTAAGGGTGTGTATAGTATACCTATATCTGAGTGGGTCATAGGCATAATAATCGCACATTATAAAAAATTGCCATACTTTTTTGAAAATGCAAAAACTAAAAAATGGAAACCAAATTATAGTATTCAAGAGCTTTCAAATAAAAAAGTGTTGTTGTTTGGAACTGGAAGTATTGGCCAAGAAATTGTGAGAAGATTGACTCCCTTTGGATGTATTATTCATGGTGTCAATAGTAATGGTAGAAAAGTATCTGGATTTTCAAAGTGTTTTTCTTTAAAAAATTCAAAAGAAGAAGTTGGCAATTATGATATTTTAATTTTTGGATTACCTTCAAATAAAGAAACAATTGATTATGTAAACAAAGATATGTTAAAAAGATTGAATGATAATGCAGTTGTAATTAATGTGGGTAGAGGGACTTTAATCAATGAAAAAGATTTAGTAGAGTATATGAAGTTAGAAATTTCTAATTTGTCATTTTATTTAGATGTTGTTAATGAAGAACCACTAGCTAAAAATAATCCTCTTTGGGATACTCCAAATATTTTCATTTCACCACATAACTCCTTTGCATCAGATCAACACATGGAGCGACTAGAAAACTTGATTTTGGAAAATATAGAAGCATTTATAAATAGTGAAAAGTTTGTAAATAAGATAAAATAGGAGGATTAAAATTTTATGAAATTGAATAATTCAAAAGATATTCCAAGTTTAGGATTTGGAACATTCAGAATATCTGATTTAGATGTTGAAGATGCAGTCGAGTATGCATTGGATGTTGGATATCGACACATAGATACTGCAGCAATTTATGATAATGAGTCTGGAGTAGGCAGAGGGATAAAAAAGAGCAGAATATCAAGAGAAGATATATTTTTGACAACAAAGCTTTGGCTAGAAGTTCAAAAATACAATGATGTTATCAAAGCTTTTGAACAATCTTGTCAAAAACTAAATACAGATTATATAGACTTGTATTTAATTCATTGGCCAACAGAGAATTTTTTAGAACAGTGGAATGCCATGGAAGAGCTGTATTCTCAAGGCAGAATTAAATCTATAGGCGTAAGTAATTTCCACCAACATCACTTATTAAAACTAATGGAGAACTCTTCAATTATACCTTCTGTTAACCAAATTGAACTGCATCCTTTCCTGAGTCAAGAAGAGTTGGTGGAATTTAATAAGAACCATGGTATTCAAACTGAGTCATGGAGTCCGATTATGAAAGGAAAGGTAACTGAAGTAGATATTATTGTAGAACTAGCAAAAAAATACAAAAAATCACCTGCACAATTGACACTCCGATGGCATCTTCAAAGGAATCTAGTTATTATTCCTAAATCAGCAAATAAATCCAGAATAAGTGAAAATCTTGATATATTTGATTTTATAATTGAAGATGAAGATATGAGTTTGATAAATGGACTAAATAAAAATCAAAGAATAGGAAGTCATCCTGATATTTTAGCAAAAGAGAAGTTTGGTTTATAAACTGATTTTCTCAAATATAAAAAAGTATGCTTTCAAGTAAATAAAAATTTTTGAATTCTCATTGTATTGACGCATACTTCTATACTTTTACAAATGAAGTTATAATTTTTTTATGTGCTGTAATCCACGCTTGTGAGTCAATCTCATTAAGATTTAACCAATACCAGTTTGAATTAATGAGAACTTGATGTGTACTCTTTAAAGAACATGTATAAACATCTAAAGACCATACTTTATGGGAAAAAACGTGGTTAAATGAGTCTAACATTTTTACGTTATAGAAATTAGACAAAGCTTGACTATCAACCTGAGGCAATCGAAGCAATCCTTTCATTAAACCATCCGACCAATCATTACTAACTAAGATTTGATTATTCTCAATAATAATCAAAACGGAGTAATTGAATATTGGAGATTTAGGTTTCTTTTTCTTAACAGGGAAATCATGTTGGACGTTGTGTTTAAATGATAGACAATTTATATTTAATGGGCATGATTCACATTTAGGATTTTTAGGAGTACATACTAGTGCTCCTATTTCCATTAATCCTTGTGTGAATGAACTCATGTCTTTTTCAGTTTCAATAGAAATCCAATCGTTTACGACTTCTTTCACTTTTTTCTTAGTTGATAATTTTGAAATATCTTGGTCTATCATTTGCATTCTAGTTACTATTCTCATAACATTGCCATCAATTGCTGGAATCGAATGATTAAAAACAATAGAACAAATTGCTGCTGCAGAGTATTCTCCAATACCAGGTATTTTTATGACTTCGTCATAGTTCTCTGGGAATATGGAGTTAAAATTGTTTTTGAGGTAGATGCATCCTTCATGCAACAGTCTTGCTCTTCTGTAATAGCCAAGACCTTCCCACAGTTTCAAAATTTCTTCAATAGAAGCATTAGCACATTTTTCAATGGTAGGGAGTGTAGTCATCCAACGATCAAAATATGGTAACATAGTATCAATTTTTGTTTGCTGTGCCATAATTTCACTTACCCACACGGCATAAGGATCATTATATTTTCTAAATGCTAAATCACGCTTATGACGAGAATACCAATTAACTATGTTTATGTACATTTTAATCAACCTATCTATAGTATTGCTTCTCTATTGTATCAAAAAAGAAAAAAGTGTGCTGCTCACTTTTTTCTTCTTTTTTTGAATTTTAACCTTAAGAGTAAATTTGACTATAAGCTAATATTGTCAAGAGCATTATCGAAACAAGGAGGGAAGATTTACATTTCGAAGCTATTAGCTCTTAAAGTATGCAACACTTATTTGTGTTGTGGTTATAATATAGCATGGTATGTAAAAATATTCAATTTACATTCATTTGTTTTCACTAAACTTTCACTATCGGAGTATTTAATGTGTTGTGATATAATGGAACCATGTTTTTTAATTAGATATTTAGTGTAAACATTGTTAAGGACACTTAATAAAAGCAACGAATAACATATGTAGAAAATAGTTTAAGCACAAATCTTTCATAAGTGTTTAATAAAAGAAAAGACTGGAGATATATGGAAAACTTTCACTTTCATGTTAATATAAAGGATAAGAATACAAATGCTAGAACAGGCACATTAATTACACCTAATGGAACCGTAAAAACACCTATGTTTATGCCAGTAGGAACACTTGCTACCGTTAAATTTATTTCACCAGAAGAGTTAACAGAAATAAATGCTGGGATAATATTATCAAACACATATCATTTGTGGCTAAGACCTGGTGAGAAAATTATAAGAAATGCTGGTGGATTACACAAATTTATGAATGTTAAACGTCCCATCCTCACGGATAGTGGAGGTTTTCAAGTTTTTTCGCTGAGTGACTTTAGAGAGATAACTGAAGAAGGAGTAACATTCAAAAATCATTTAAATGGAGATACACTTTTTCTTACTCCTGAAAAATCTATTCAAATTCAGAATGATTTAGGTGCTGATATTATTATGAGTTTTGATGAGTGCCCAGCCTATCCATCTACACATCAATATATGAGAGATAGTGTTGAAAGAACATTACGATGGGCAAAGCGAGGTAAAGAAGCACATAATAATATAAACCAAGCACTTTTTGGTATTGTACAAGGTGGAGAATATCCTGACTTGAGAAAACATAGTGCTATTGAAACGGTGAACATTGGTTTTGATGGATATGCCATAGGTGGGACAAGTGTTGGAGAAAGCAAAGAAGTTATGTATGAAATGATAAATAACTCAATTATATATTTACCAGAAGACAAACCGAGGTATCTAATGGGTGTTGGATCAGTAGATGCAATATTAGAGGGCATTGAACAAGGTGTTGATATGTTTGATTGTGTTCTCCCAACTCGAATAGCACGTCATGGAACTGCAATGTCCTCACAAGGTAGGGTAAACATTAAAAACAAGAAATATGAAGAAGATTACTCATCGTTAGACCAAGAGTGTGATTGTTACACATGTAAAAACTATTCAAAAGCTTACTTACGCCATTTAATTCGTAACAATGAAGGACTAGGGATGAGACTGCTTTCAATACATAATCTTCGTTATCTGATACAACTTACTGAAAAAGCAAGAAATGCAATTGAGGAAGGTCAATACAAAGAGTTTAAAGATGAGATATTCACAAAATACAATTTTTATGATAAAGATGCAAAGGGGTTTTAATGAAAACAAACGAATTTGATTATATCCTTCCAAAGGAGTTAATAGCACAACATCCGTCGGATAAAAGAAGTGAATCTAAACTAATGGCAATAAACGTAAATACTAATGAAATTAAACACCATATTTTCAAAGATATAAAATCTTATTTAAAAGAGGGTGATGTTTTAGTAGTTAACAATACTAAAGTAATCCCAGCCAGATTGTATGGATACAAAGAAAAAACTAATGCAAAAATTGAAGTATTAATATTAAAAATTGAGAATAATCGATGGGAGTGCATGGTGAAAAATGCAAAAGCAGTAAAAATTAACACAACGGTTATTTTTGATGAGAAATATTTAAGTGGTACATGTGTCGAGGTTAAAGAAGAGGGATTACGAGTCTTTGAAATGAAAAGTGATTATCCTTTAATGGATGTCCTTTATATGATAGGGAAAATACCATTGCCACCATATATAAAGCAAACAAATCAAGATGTTTCCAGATATCAAACAGTATATGCTCAAAAAGAAGGTAGTAGTGCAGCCCCAACAGCAGGATTACATTTTAGCGAAGCACTAATTGATGAATTAAAAGATAATGGAATCTTATTTGTTGATGTAACCCTTCATATAGGACTAGGAACTTTTAAACCAGTTGAAGTTGATGACATTACCAATCACAAAATGCATTCTGAATATTATGAAATTAGCAAAGAAAATGCTGAAATCATTCAGAAAGCTAAAAATGAAAACCGAAGAATTATTGCAGTTGGAACAACAAGTGCTAGAGTGCTTGAAACAGTAGCATCAAAATATGATAAAATAGTACAAGATGAAGGATATAGTGAGATCTTTATTTATCCAGGATATAGCTTTAAGGCAATTGATGCCCTAATAACTAATTTTCATCTTCCAAAATCAACTTTGCTTATGATGATCAGTGCATTTGCAGGACTAGAATTCACAAAGCAATTTTATCAATTAGCTGTACAAGAAAAGTATCGGTTTTTCTCATTTGGAGATAGTATGTTCTTATATAGGTGATTAAAATGAATGGAAAATTGTATTACGAATTACAACTAAAGGAAATTGAAATAGTAAAAAAACTTGATTCAAAACCAAGACTTCTTTTACATTCATGTTGTGGTCCCTGCAATACATATCCCATGGAATACTTATCTGAATATTTTGATTTAACACTATACTTTAATAATCACAATATATATCCTGAAGCAGAGTATAATCGAAGATTTGCGGAATTATTAAAATATGTTGAATGGTTTAAAAATGAATACGCTGTAGTTATAGATGTTGTACAAACAACATATGATAACGATAACTATTATCAAATGCTAAAACATAGGGCGGAGGATAAAGAAGGTGGCAATAGATGCTCTATGTGTTTTGCGCTAAGAATGAGAGAAGCCATTCGATACGCCGCTGATCATCAGTATGATTATATGACAACAGTTATGACAATAAGCAGACACAAAGATTCTGTTGTTTTAAATCAAATTGGAGAAAGGCTGCAAAAAAGTTATCCACATGTGAAATATTTGTATTCTAACTTCAAAAAAAATGATGGATACAATAAATCGATACAAATTAGTAGAAAACACAATATGTATCGACAAACGTATTGTGGCTGCCAGTTTTCTCTTAATGTAAGACAGCTAATTGAGGAATATAGAAAGGATAATTATGAAACATCGATTAAATAATAACATTGAAGACTTAGAAATGAGTGGAATTAGAGTATTAAGTCAAGAAGCAAATAAAGTTGATGAAGTTATTTCTTTAACAATTGGAGAACCGATGTTCAATACTCCTGATCAAGTAAAAGAAGCGGCTATTTCTGCAATAAACGATGACAATACAAAGTATCCATCATATCAAGGTATGCTAGAGCTAAGACAATCAATAATATCATTTGAAAAGAAGTTTCAAAACATTGATTATAGTATCGATGAAGTACTAGTGACCCAAGGCGCAAGTGGAGCTTTATTTACTGCATTAGGTGCAATACTTAATCCGGATGAAGAAGTAATCATTTTTGATCCGTCATACATTGCTTACTACCCTATCGTAAGAACATTTAAAGCAAATCCAGTTGTTATTGATACAACAGCTGAGAATTTTCAACTTTCATATACAAAAATAAAAGATGCAATTACACCAAAAACAAAAGCAATCATTGTAAATTCCCCAAATAATCCAACAGGAGCCATTTATAATGATAAATCTCTACAAATTCTTGAAAGAATAATGGATGAACATAATGTCTATGTAATAACGGATGATGTATATAATCAATTAGTATATGAAGGAACACCATCTTATATTGTTCAAAAACAGAAATACAAAGCACAAATCATATACTGTCAATCACTCTCAAAACCATACGCAATGACAGGTTGGCGTATAGGTTATGTGATGGCAGACCAAGCAATCATTAAACAAGCGATGAAACTACAGCAGTTTATGGCTGCTGGAATCCCACCATTTATTCAAATTGCAGCAATCAAAGCTTTTGACGTGGATGTAAAACCAATTGTTGATCAATATAAGAAAAACTACATAGCCGCAACTCAAATACTTGAAGAGTATAAAATTGAATATGTAAAACCTCAAGGTGCATTTTACTTATTTATTGATATATCAAAATCAAACAAAAATTCATGGGATTTCGCTAGAGCTTTACTTTTTGAAGAAAAAGTAGCTGTTGTGCCTGGAGAAGTATTCTCAAAAAAATCTGATTCTTTTGTGAGAATATCATTTTGCACAGATTATGATAAAGTTGTTGAAGGCGTTAGAAGATTCGCATCATTTTTGAGTAGATAGGAGAACAGTTAATGAAAGATTTTCGCAAGACATACATCTCCTTAATTATCATTCATGTTGTCATTACTATAGGATTTGCTTTGGTATTTGGGACCAATCATCCCTTTTCATCACAATACATAATTGCAGACTTATACCCTATTATTACATCAAGTGCTACTCTAGCAACCCTACTTTATGTTTTAGGAGGATACTTATTTGTAATAGCAAAAGAAAATAAATCGAGACTTTTTTCAAAAGTAGCATTAGCCTCATTAATTTTTACACTTATTTTAATGATTATTTGGGCAGTGACACGAACACTGAGTATAAATGGGGCACAACGAAATATTTGGTTAATCTATGTGATTGCTAATTATCCGACTGCAATCATCTTCAATTCTATTATGAATATTGAAGACTTACATGCCATTGAGCTTGTCTTAACATCGATACCCCCAGCAATTGGCTTTATGATAGGTTCATTTATTAGACTTATATGTGAACCACAATGGAGAAAAAAATAATGGACAAATTAGCAAAATTAATCAACCCACTATTAGTATTAATTGCATTAGCGTTATCGTTAATGGTTTCAAATTCTTTTTTAAGTGGGAACTTAAACATCATTGTTAACAATCTGATCATCATATTAGGCTTGTTTGTTTTCGGAATGCTTTTATCAAAAAATAGAAGAAACAACCGATCTTGGGTTAAGAAAGTCATCATTTCTTTAGTTATGTTTATAATTGTGATTACACAACTTAATATTGCTGAGTTTAATCAATATGTATCATTTTTAGATATAATTACTAAAAATAATGCATTATTATATGGCGTGATAATTTACTGTGGATGGGTATTCTTTGAATAATTAAATAATAAACTACCAATACGGACAATTGTTGAACCATACTTAATAGCTAGTTTATAATCAGAACTCATTCCCATAGATAACGTATCCATGGTAGCATGAGTTTTTTTGTAATGTTCAAACAACTGATTTGTTTTTATAAACACTTCCTTAGTTAATTCTTCATCTTGACTTGCTGGACCCATACTCATAAATCCCTTAAGAGTAACATACCTACATTGTTCAATATGATTCACTAGTTCTTCCACTTGATTTAATGAGCAACCAAACTTACTTTTTTCACTAACAACATTCACTTGAATTAAAACATTGATTACTTTATCAAGTTTAGCAGCATGTTTTTCAATAACATCTACTAATTCAATTGAATCAACAGAATGAATCATACTAACCATTTTGACCACATATTTTACTTTGTTCTTTTGTAAGTGACCAATAAAATGCCACTGCCAAGGTTGATCTTCCATGAACTTATCACGAAGTTCTTGTACTTTATTCTCACCAAAAATTGTAATGCCTTCTTTATAAAGATCATTAATCTCATCCAAACTACGATTTTTACTCACACCCATAACTACGACTTGTTGTTGCAATTCTTGGATAAATGCTTTACGATTTTTCATAGAGACATTATATCATTAAAAGCAAACACTTAACCTAAAGAAAAGAGATAAACCATGAAAGATAAATACAACTCAGTCATATACCAGATTTGGCCTCGTTCATTTTATGATAGCAACAATGATGGTATTGGTGATATTCAAGGGATTATCCAAAAACTAGATTATATAGCAGAACTCAAAGTCACACATGTTTGGATTTCTCCTTTGTATGCTAGTCCAAATAAAGATTTTGGTTACGATGTATCTGATTACTATGCCATTCATCCACAATTTGGGACTATGGATGACATGATAGAACTTATACATAAGGCAAATCAAAAAGGAGTATCCATTATTATGGATCTTGTCGCTAATCACACTTCAACAGACCATCCTTGGTTTAAGCAAGCAATAGAAGACAAAAATTCAAAATATCGCGATTACTACATCTTTAAAGAAGGAAGAAACAACAAAGAGCCGAACAACTGGATATCGATTTTTGGTGGTAGTGCATGGACGCATATCGAAGAAAATACATATGCACTAACGCTATTTACCCCAAATCAAGCAGATTTAAATTGGGATAATAAAGAAGTTCGTGATGAAGTTGTAAACATTATGGAGTATTGGATTAATCTAGGCATTGCTGGGTTTCGTTTAGATGTCATCAACACAATCTCAAAAAAAGAAGGTTATCCTGATAAAAACCCAAAGAAAAAAGGATACCAGTTTGCAGATGATTATATTATCAATCGTCCTAAGTCTATTGAGTTTGCCAAGTATATGATGGAAGAACTTCAAAATAAAACACAAAAAGACATCATAACAATCGGCGAAGGTATGTTAATGAGCCAAGAAGCAGCAGCAAAATATAGCGATATCAACCATCCAATATTAGACATGATGATTCATTTTGACATTCATATGCTAGGTTGTGGTCCACTTGGGAAGTTCGATTTTAGAAAACTATATTATTGGAATATAAATCAATTTAAGGATGTTATCAACAGTTGGCAAGTTGATATGCAACAAAACAAGTATTGGATGGCAAACTATTTATCCAATCATGATCAACCAAGACACGTTTCACGTTTTGGAAATGACAAAAAGCATAGACAAGTAAGTGCAAAAGCGCTAGCAGTATTAAACATGACTCTAAAAGGAACACCAATTATTTATCAAGGAGAAGAAATAGGAATGACAAATGCATCGTTTGATAAAGAAGAATGGAGAGATTATGAGTCGATTAATGCATATAAAGTTCTACAAGAAATGATGCATCTTCCAACTTTTCTAGCGAAAAAAGTTGTATCAAAAATGACACGAGATCATGCAAGAACACCAATGCAATGGAGTAGTAAAGAAAATGCTGGTTTTTCAATGGTCAAACCATGGATAAAAGTAAATGATAATTATAAGAATATCAATGTGGAAGATCAACAACAAGAAAATACAAGTGTATTGACGTTTTATAAATCCCTCATTCAGTTTGTAAGAGAAACAAACATAAATGCATTTAGTGACTTTGAATCAACTCATATGAAACATAAGCAAATATTTTCTTACTATAGACATGATAGTCAAAAAAATAAAACGTATTATGTTGTTATTAACCTATCTGATAAAATTGCAACATTCAAACAAAACATGATATCCACTTCTGATCGAATCGTTGTACACAATTATCCAAACAAACCACACATAAGCCAAAAAATGGTGTTAAGAGCATATGAATCCATTGTTGTAGAGGTATTAGATTATGAAAGCTGATTTACACATTCATAGCGAGTATAGTTTTGATGGTGAAAAACCAGTAAATGAAATAATTGAGCAAGCGTTAAACAAAGGTATCGATTTTATCTCAATTTGCGACCACAATGAAACTCTCGGATCATTAGAGCTGTCTCAATCAGAAAAAATCCAAAGTATTAGTGGTATAGAAATTGATTGTTACGATGGTGAAATAGTACACCATATTCTAGGCTATGGTTGTAACTTAAAAGATTATCGTTTTCAGCAGATTAAAACACATTATATGAATGAGTTAATGATTGCTACACAAAAGAGAATCGATGTCTTTAATAGTTTATTTAAGATCAAGTTGAATTTAAGTGAAATAGCTAAAGAGTATCCAAATAAAATCATAACAAACGTTGAAATGACAAAATACATGTTTAAGCACTTTGATCACGATGCATTTAAACCCTATCTTATAGGAGAGAAAAAGAATAACGCGATAGCAAATTTTTACTGGGATTATTGTTCTATTGATAAAGCTGCCTATGTACCATTAGATTTACCAAATACAAATGATATAATTGATTTAATTCATGACACAAACGGAGTTTCCATCATTGCACATCCTATGATTATGGGCGTAGATTTGTCTTATTATGACTCACTTAAAACAATAGATGGCATCGAAGCGTGTTGCTCCTACCATGACAAAGAGCAAGTAAAGAAAGTTATACAATATGCAAATAATAGAGACATGTTAATAACATGTGGAAGTGATTATCATGGTATAAACAAACCCAACATTGAGATAGGACAACACAATGAACCTTTCTTAAATAGTAATAAATGGCTCACTAAACTTCTTGATAAAATATAGGCATCTTAATAGGGTAATACAAAACAATTTGATATGATACAAACAGGAGGAAAGTATGTTAGAAAAAAAATCAAAAGCACCTGCATTTACTCTAATGGATCAAAATGGAGATTTAGTATCATTGTCAGATTATGATAATCAAACAATTGTTCTTTATTTTTACCCGAAAGACGATACACCAGGATGCACAACACAGGCATGTTCATATAGAGATCATAAAGAAGAATTTGATAAGCGTAACGTGGAAGTAATTGGTGTGAGCAAAGATGACGTAAAAAGCCACGTTCGATTTAAAGAGAAGTACAATTTAAACTTTCCAATACTAAGTGATCCAGACACAAATGTCGTTCAACGCTACGGTGTATGGCAAGAAAAAAATCGTTTTGGTAATAGATACATGGGAATTGTTCGAACAACATTTATTATAAGAAACGGAGTTATTGAAGAAATATTTGAAAATGTTGATCCAAAAACTGATGTAGACCTGGTATTAAAGGCAATCGACGAATTAAAATAACCGTGATTAAATCTCACGGTTTTTTTGTACATATGCAATTGTAAATTGAGCAAACTGCTCAACATCCTTAACATCAACATTAATGTGTGTCATAACTCGAAACTTACCATTTTTAGGTGGATTTATTAAAAATCCATTGTCTCGAGCAGTGTTAACATAATCATTTTCATCAATAAAAACAGGAAGTTTGTAAAACACCATATTGATATCCAGTTTGTCTAAATCTACGATAATTGAGTTATCTTGAGTTAACAATGTTGCTAAAAGTGTCGCATTTTGATGATCAATTTCTAATCGATCAACCATTTCAGTTAATGCTACAATCCCACAAGATGCAATAACTCCCGCTTGTCTCCATCCCCCACCAAGCATTTTACGATATTTTCGAGCCTTAGCGATAAAGGCTTTGCTTCCTACAAGCATAGATCCAATAGGAGCTCCTAAGCCTTTTGATAAGCAAAACATCATAGAATCTGCATGAGCAACTAACTCATGGACAGAAGTTTTTAAAGCAATAGATGCATTGAAAATTCGAGCACCATCGACATGAACAGCAAGATTGTTCTCTTTAGCAACTTTTATACACTCTTGAAAATGTGCTTTATCTATGACTTGCCCACTTGATAAAGCATTTTCTAAAACCACCAAAGAAGTTCGTGGAAAATGAATATTGTTTTGTCGGATACTATCTTTGATGGCATCAGGTGTTATTACAACTTCATCAATTACTTTAACATTAACTGAAGATAAGACAGCCATTGCACCAACCTCATAGTTGACTATGTGATGAATCTTTCCTGTAATAATCTCATCGCCTTTGCTTGTGTGTGTCATTATTGCTAATTGATTACCCATCGTGCCACTTGCTACAAAAAGAGCGTCTTCAAACCCTGTCATTTCTGCAGATAAGAGCTCTAGTTGTTTAACTGTAGGATCATCGCCATAAACATCGTCACCAACCTCAGCATTCGTCATAGCATCACGCATTTTACTGGTTGGTTTTGTGACTGTATCACTTCTTAAATCGATAGTTTTCATAAAAATACCTCAATAATGACTACATTATAACATTCACCTTTATTTTCTCAATCAATTCGTTTAAACTTATACATGATAGAAAAGGAGAATAACCAATTGTTTGATATGTTTAATTTGATAGATCTTAAACCATTTGTATATATAATTACCGTACTATTTTCACTTGGGTTAATTTACTACATATATAAAAAGTACAATTTAACAAAATATCAATTACTAATTTTTGTGTTACTAGTTTTGTTTTGGGCAAGCATTAACATCATTCGTGCTTATCGCAAAGTATATGCCACGACACCCATGGATTTGGGAGGATTAGGTTTAGATGGAATTGTTGCAGCTAACATCGTTGCAGCGTATGGTCTAATCTCGATGTTTGCTAGACTTCCTGTTTTTATAACGAGTGATTATTTAACATCACGAAAAAAGATTATAGGATTTGCATTGGTATTTATTGCATTAACTTCATTTGCAGTATTTTTAAATGCGGATGCTTATACCTTGTTTGCATCATCTCTAGCTCTAGGATTAGGAGCAAGTATACTTGCACTATTTAATGTCATGTTTTCCGAAACTTTTAATGCCAAGCAAGCAATGGTTTCAGTATCAATACTATCTATTGCTCCATTATTAGCTGAGTTTTTAGTCGCACCAATACAATCATTACTGACACAAGATACAATCAAAAACTACAATATTTTATGGTTGCTAAGTGGATTGCTAGCGTTAGTAGCATTTGTTTTTCTACTTACCATTAAGGATAACAAACAGAAACAGAAAAATTTCACTTTAGAAAGATTCAAAACAGTATTAACCGATGTTCGTTTCTTAATGGTGTCCTTATTAGGTGTTATTGTGTCCTTTGTGCGATTTGCATCTGGACAAGCAAACATGGTTGCTTATGCTACAAGTGAACTAGTTTTAATGAATGATGTTCTTGTGGCATATTTAGATGTTATGTTTTCAATATTTCAACTTGTTGCTGGTGTTATTGCTGGCTTATATTTAAAGAAAAAACTGGGGACCAAAAACACATTGTATATAGGTTTGTTAAGCGTCTTTATGTTTTCAATTATAAGTGCTACATCGACAAACTCTGTATTACTGTTTTTTGTTTATGGGTTAAATGGGTTTGGATATGGAATTCTATACAATGTCTTATTAGGACTTGCACTACAACCATTTGAAGTTAGACTGCGTGAAGTTAGTATGGGTATTTACCAAACGTTTTTTGCAGTTGGTATATATTATGGTGATAAAGTGTATGCACTTATTTTACAGTTAATACCTTCAACATTTGAGGGCAGTGAGTTATATCAAATGGTATTTACAGCAATAAGTACTATTGTGGTTGTAGTTACACTCTTTATTGCGATTGTATTTAGAAACAAAAACAAGGAGTTTATTGAAGTCTAATGATTGAAACTATCGTACACGTAAACAATTCTGAACAAATTGATCTATTTGCCCAAAGCGGTTGTAGAAATTTTGTAATTACAACTGCATTTCTTTCAAGTGCAATCATAAACCCAACACACATTGATAACCTAAACTCACTAAAAAGCATGGCGGATAAATTTCAAAGCAAGCTAGGCTTACTTATAAATAGGGTAATATTAGAAAGTGAGTTTGACACCCTCATTAAGGAAATCAATGATATACTACAAAAAGTGTCCTTTGACTATTTTATAGTTAGCGATGTTGGGGTGATGTTTTATCTAAAAACAAAACTAACAAAAAACATCTATTTTCATTCAGATACAACCATTGCTAATGCCAATGATGCGATGATGCTTTTAGAAAATGGTGCAACCTTAATAATGCCTGCAAGGGAAATTACGTATGAAAAAAAAGTAGACATCGTTGCACAATGTCCAAAACAAATCATGTTACCAATCTTCGGATATCAAGTGATGTCTAAATCATATCGACCTTTACTTACGAATTATTTCAATCAGATTAATCAAACAAACCCATCACATTATGAGAAGTTCTATTTTAAAGAGGATCAAAGAGATCAGAAATATATAGGATTTGAAGATCAACATGGGTTTTCAATGTTTACTGATACAATTGTTCATTTAATTGATGAGAAGATTAATCTTGAAAACATAGGATTGAAGTATGGTTGGATAGACACTAATTTTATTGAAGATGACATCATAGCAAATGTAATTGCTTACTTTTCAAACAAGATAACAAATGATGAAATCAATCTATATTTGCATCAACAAAGTCAAAACCACCAATTTTCAAGTGGACTAAATTATCAAGATACAACTCTAGCAAAGGATAAGATAAAATGAAACAAACAGAATTATTAGCTCCTGCTGGAGATTTGAACAGACTTAAGACAGCCATTGATTTTGGAGCTGATGCAGTATTTTTAGGTGGGAAATCGTATTCACTTCGAGCAAGAGCGAGTAACTTTGAGATTAGCGACATCCAAGAAGCTGTTGAATATGCTCATAAGTTTAATAAAAAAGTATATGTTACTGTTAATATGATATTTCATAAAGAAGATTTAAAAGGATTAAAAGAGTATTTAATACTACTTGATTCCATTGGTGTGGATGCTATCATCGTAGCTTCTTATTATGTTATTAAATTAGCTAAAGAAGTAACAAAAAACATGGAAATTCATCTGAGCACCCAGTTATCCGCAACAAACTCTTATGCACTAGAGTTTTATAAACAACTTGGTGTTGATCGTGTCGTATTAGCTCGTGAGTGTTCGCTGCAAGATGTCATTATGATTAATGAGAAAAGCATTTTACCAACAGAAGTCTTTATACATGGAGGAATGTGCGTCAATATTTCTGGTCGATGTACATTGAGTAATTACATGACATTAAGAGATGCTAATCGTGGAGGTTGCGCACAAAGTTGTCGTTGGAAGTATGAAGTATTTGATCAACATAAAAAAGCTATTCATGATGAAGAAGTGTTGTTTTCGATGAGTTCTAAAGATTTAAACGCTACCGATGTGCTAGAACAACTTGTCGATCATAATGTAGCAAGCTTAAAAATTGAAGGTCGAATGAAGTCGGAGTACTATTTAGCAACTGTGGTATCTTCATATCGTATGTTTTTAGATAACATAAATACAATGGATTCTAAAACACTCATTCAAAAAACGCATGAAGAGCTAGCAAAAGCCGAAAACAGACCAACATTCTCAGGCTTTTATAATGAAAGACCAAATGAGCATGGTCATCTTTATGGTGTTAATGGAGCAGGTGTCACTCAAGAGTTTTTAGGAATTGTGTTGAGTTATGATCAAGAAACTAGAATGGCAACATTCCAAGTTAGAAATCATTTTGATGTAGATACAACATGTGAAGTGTTTGGACCACATCATGAACCGTTTCAGTTTGTTGTCACTACAATAGTCAACAGCGATAATGAACAAGTAGAACGAGTATATAAACCAATGGAAATAATCAAGTTGCACATCCCAATCAAAGTAGATGAAGGTGACTTTGTTAGAAAGATAAAAAAATGATTATTGAAGGAGCATTATCAGTAAAAGCAGCACTAAAGTATGAGAATCGTGATGTATATCACGTCTATTTGCCATCAAAAAAACATACGAAAGATATTCAATACATTCGTCATTTGTGCTACAAAAACAACATCGAATTTTCTTTGATTAGTAAAGAAGAAGCAACTGAAATGGCAGTAGGGAATACTCATGGTGGTGTACTTGCAAAGGTAGGTTATCGTACTTATCAAGAAGATTTTGCTCCATCAAGTGATATAATGCTAATTGAAGGAATAGAAGATCCATATAACCTTGGGATGGTTATACGTACAGCCACAGCAGCAGGATTTTCTACAGTTATTACAAATTATCGAGAGTATAACGACAATGAAGCGATCATATTAAAAGCTTCAGCAGGTACAAGTGAGGCTATCCATTGGATAGCAGTAGATAGCTTTGATGACATTCTATCTAAGCTCAAACAAGATAATATTCCTATTTATAGTGCACTTCGTTCAAAAAATTCTATGGAGTATGATCAAGTAACATACCCAAATAGAATCTGTTTATGTATTGGTGGAGAAAAAAGAGGGCTTTCAAAACCAGTTATTGAAGCAAGTGATGTTTTTGTTCATGTGGTTTATGATAATACTGTTAAAGTAGCACTCACATCAGTATCAGCTAGCGCCGTATTGGCTTTTGAAGTTGTAAGACAAAGAAAATCCGCAAACATTTAATGGTATAATAAAAAAGAGGGTTTGAATGAATATAGCATTAGCACAAATGGAAGTTATTGCTAAACAACCAAGCAAAAACTTCGAGACAATGAAAAAAATGATCCAACAAGCCAAAGACAATCATGTTGATTGTATTGTTTTTGGTGAACTTGTAATTAGTGGATATTTAATTGGCGATACATGGTTTAATGATGCGTTTGTTTCCACGTGTGAATCATACAATGATGAAATTGTTAAATTGGCCGATGGTATTATTATCGTATGGGGAAATATTGCGACTAACTTAAAAAAAGACTGTACACATCATAGTGGACGAATGGCAATTTACAATTGTGGGTTTGTTGCGCAAAACAAAACATTCGTTAACAGAGAAAACGGTTCTTCTTTACCTTATATAAAGCATTTGTTACCAAATTACCGGATATTTGACGATGAAAGATATTTTGTTTCAGGGCAACAGCTTAGTAAGCAAGACATGTTTTCCCCATTTGTTGTTATGGTTCAAGGTCAACCTCAAAAAGTCGGATTAGAAGTGTGTGAAGACTTGTGGGATGAGCATTATCAAAGTAATCCAACACAAAACTGGGCCACTCAAAATCTTGATGTGTTAATTAATGTATCAAGTTCTCCGTGGTCTAACAATAAAGAGAAAGCAAGAGTTCGACATGCATTAAATAAGTCAAAACGATATCAAATAAAAACATTCGTGTATGTTAATGTTGTTGGCATGCAAAATACGGGCAAGAATGTAGTCGTGTTTGATGGTGGATCATTTATCTGTAATCACAATGGAGAAATTACAACCCAAAGCAATGACTCGTTTTATCAAGAGCTAACACTTTCACATCAAATGCATAAAGCCATAACAAACAACAAGATGATGGATGCAATTGTATATGCAATTAAAGCATTTGATCAGCAAATGTTTCAACAAAGCAAAAAGTGGATTGTAGGGTTATCCGGAGGTATTGATAGCACTGTTTCTATTGCATTACTAAGCAAAGCATTAGGTTCACATCGAATCATTGCAGTTAACATGCCTAGTAAATACAATCAATCCATTAGTATTAACAATGCCAAGCAAACAGCAAAAAACTTAAATATTGAGTATGTTGAACATTCCATTGAAAAATTAGTGGAAGCCACAAAGAATACACTCTCACTAAATGACTCGAAAGAGCACGAATTCATTTTAGAAAATGTTCAAGCTCGAGTCCGTGGTCATTTGCTATCTACCTTAGCAGCTTTACGAAATGGCGTAATTGTTAATAACGGGAATAAGGTAGAAACTGCATTAGGTTATTGCACACTATATGGCGATACTATAGGTGCACTATCTCCTCTTGGGGATTGTACAAAGATGCAAGTATTTGAACTAGCCAAGCAACTAAATGAATATTTTGAAAATGAAATAATTCCAATCAATTTAATACCAACAGAGACAGAACATGGTTTAGAGTTTGATTTTATGCCATCTGCAGAACTAAAAGAGAATCAACAAGATCCAATGAAGTGGGGTTATCATGATTATTTGATTGAAAAGATAACAGAGTACCCTACTTATGAAATACAGGATATTATTCAACAAGTGAAGACAAACAACGTAATCGATAGTAATTTAAAGAAATGGTTGGAGATTTATAACCTTACCACGTATAATGATTTTATTAATGATTTGAAATGGGTATTAAGACAAGTAGAACTTGGCGTATTTAAAAGGATTCAAATGCCACCTATTGTTCTTGTGAGTAGAGGTGCATTTGGAAGTGATTTACGTGAAAATCAAGGACTAACATCATTAGAAATATTTGATATATAAATGGAGATACTATGAGATACAAATTTAAACCTGAGCAAAAAGACCAAACAATTGCATTAGCTGTTGCAGGGATAATAGTTTTGATTTTTTATTTCTTAATTCAAAACATGCCTGTAATTTCTGCAAAAATATCTGAATTTTTTTCTGTTTTACTACCGTTTGTGGTTGGTTTTGCTATTGCTTTTTTAGTTGCTCCATTAATGAACTATATTGAAGCAAAGTTATTGTATGATATTAAAATAAAAGCAAAAGTAAAACGTGTTATTTCTGCCATAAGTGCCATGATTATTGTTGTTGGCATTATGGCACTTGGAGTCTACATACTATTACCTCAACTAATATCATCAATTAACACATTAACCATTCAATTACCCGCTTATATAACTGCTGCTGAACGATACATTAATGATTTAATATTACAGTTAAATGTGCGAGAAGAGTTTACTGATATACTTATTGGATCTGGTGAAGATATTCTTGATTCTCTAGGTGGATTAGTAAGAGAGTATTTACCAAGAATCTTAACATATTCCTTTCAACTTGCTAATTTGATTTTCAGAATATTTTTAGGACTAATCATCGCATTATACATTTTAGTTGAACGTGAACGTTTTGGTCTCCAATTTAAAAAAGTCACCTATGCTATTTTACATAAAAAAGATGCAGATCGTTTAGTTTCTCTAGCAAATTTAAGTTCAAAGACATTTAACAACTTTATTGTTGGTAAGACAATTGATTCCATCATTATTGGATTGCTTTGTTTTATTGGGATGACAATATTTAATTGGCCCTATGCAGTACTAATTAGTTTTATCATTGGTATTACAAACATGATTCCAGTATTTGGCCCATTTATTGGTGCTATACCTTCTATATTTATTTTGTTTATTGTAAATCCAATGTATACCATTTGGTTTGCATTATTCGTGTTATTTTTACAACAATTGGATGGAAACTTCATTGGCCCAATGATTTTGGGAGATTCTGTAGGTCTTCCAGGATTATGGATTATGTTTGCCATTATCGTTGGCGGAGGCTTTTTTGGATTAATTGGTATGTTTTTAGGTGTTCCGATATTTGCTATCGTTTATGTTATTGTAAAAGAAATAGTACATTTCAGATTAAAAGAGAAGGATATCAATTTAACTAATAAAGAAAAATAAAAGAACTAGCGAGACGCTAGTTCTTATTCTTCTACTACGATTACTTCTGTAACAAAAGGTATTTCATCAGTTAGGATAGCTTCAACACCAAGTTTAATAGTGTCATCAACTAATCCACATCCTACGCAAGCACCAAGCATACGTACAGAAACTACACCTTCATCGGTGACATCTACAAACTCAACGTCGCCACCGTCACGTTGGATATATGGACGAATTTTATCGAGAGTTTCGATAATTTCTTCAACAAATTGCTCTTTCATAACAACCTCCTATTTAATTAGAAATATTAATAATGCTAACACAATTCCTAAGACAAATCCACCAATAACTTCGATCCAACGATGACCTAGTACTTCTTTAACTTTCATTAAGTAAATCGGGTCATCTAACTTAGTTTGTGTTAGTAATTGAATGTCTTTGATTAATTGTTGTGTTATTCGTATGTTTTGTCCTGCATAATATCGAACATTAGCCGCATCATATGCAACAATCAATCCAAATGTTAGAGTTACAGCAAAAAGACTTGATGAAAATTGTTCTTGCAAACCAACCGCAAGTGTCAGCGCAGTAACCATCGATGTGTGAGAACTCGGAAATCCTCCGCTCTCGATAAATAACTTGGGCCGCCACTGTTTAGTTCGTATGTAATAAAACACTGGCTTTAAGCTTTGAGCTGCAACATTTGCAATCAATGCTGCCCAAAATGGATACATAGCACCTAACATATTTTCACCTCTTTTTGATTATATCACATGATAGTTTTGTATGTGATATAATTACTTCAAACAGAGGTAGTAGGCGATGTATAGAGTAGGACAAGTTGTAGTTGGGTATGTTACAGGCATTCAACCATATGGAGCATTTGTTTATATTGATAAAGAAACATCTGGATTAATTCATATCTCAGAGTTGGCAGACAACTATGTAAAAGATATTAGCCAGTATGTTCAAATTGGTGATTGTTTGCATCTAAAAATATTAGAGGTAAATGAAAACCAAAACAAATTAAAGCTGTCATTAAAGCAGATTTATCAGCGTCCTATGCGTCGATATCGTACTAAATTAAAGGATCAAAAGCTTCCAGAAAGCAATTTAGGATTTCAAACACTATCTAAACTTCTACCTCAATGGATTAAACAATGGAAGGAAGAACATAATGATTAAAGTTGATTTATCACATGCGAAGTTAAAACAAAATTTGAATGAGTATCAATCAGAAGTTGACAAGATTCATCATTGGATTCATGAAAAAACACATAAGGGAAATGATTATCTAGGATGGGTTGACTGGCCAATTAACTATGATAAAGATGAGTTTGCTAAAGTAAAATCTCTTGCAAAGAACATTCGTGAAAAAGGAGATGTTTTATTAGTCTGTGGTATTGGTGGCTCATACTTAGGTGCACGAGCAGCAATTGAGTTTGTTAATGGACTATATGGTGATGATAAATTAGAAATTATTTATGTTGGGAATACATTTTCATCCACCGCATTGGTTCAAATCCTTGAAAGAATCAGAAACAAGTCAGTATTTTTAAACGTAATTTCAAAATCAGGTACCACAACAGAAACAGCACTAGCATTTCGCATGATTCGTAATTACATGGAAAATCGTTACGGTGTGGAAGAAAGTGCTAAGCGCATTATAGCCACAACCGACAAAAACAAAGGTACGTTATATGAGTTGGTTAAAAATCAAACATACAATTATGAAAAGTTAAGCATTCCTGATGATATTGGTGGAAGATATTCAGTCTTTACATCAGTAGGATTATTACCTATTGCTTGTGCAGGTATAGACATTGATCAATTAATGGAAGGATCAAAACAAGCTTTTGAAGATTTAAACACAAGTGATTTAGAAAAAAATCCTGCATATCAATATGGATTAGCAAGAAAACTAATTGAAAAGCAAAACAAAGATGTGGAAATATTTGTTGGATATGAAAGCCATTATGCCATGTTAGCAGAATGGTGGAAACAACTCTTTGGAGAATCAGAAGGTAAAGAAGGAAAAGGATTATTTCCAGCCTCTGTCATTTTCTCCACCGACTTACATTCCATGGGACAGTTTATTCAAGAAGGAAAGAAAATCTTCTTTGAAACCATCTTAAATGTTGAAACACCAAAAATGGATGCTGTAGTTCCAGCACTACGTAATGATGATGACAAGTTAAATTATCTTGTAGGAAAAAATTTACATTGGATTAACGAACAAGCCATGCAAGGAACTTTATTAGCACATACACAAGAAGGTGAAGTACCCAATATTATTATCAATATCCCAAATGATAATGCGTATACCTTTGGTTATCTCATCTACTTCTATTTTAAAGCAGTAGCAATGAGTGTTTACTTAATGGATGTTAATCCATTTAATCAACCAGGTGTTGAAGTGTACAAAAGAAACATGTTCAAACTATTAAAGAAAGAAGATTAAGCCTGTTAAAGCAGGCTTTTTTATAAGGAAGAAAGGGATAAGGTGATTATGATAAAGTAAGAAATAGTAGGTGATTAGATGAGACAAAGATGGATCGTAATAGTGATTGTCGTAGCAGCACTTTTTAGTTGTACACAAAATAAAGATGAACAAAAATATATCGTGGATAAATCGCTTTTTCCTAAACGAAGTTTCGAACTAATTAAGCCTATTAAAGAGTATAAAAACGATATTCAACAAAGAATTGAGTATAATAATCAACAAGAATTCTTACGACAAGAACGTTTGTTGCAAGATAAAAAAATTCGTGAACAGCAAGAACGTATTGCAAGAGAAAAAAATGAAAACAAGTCGTACGAAGACCCATTTTATCAACATATTCAACTAATAAGTAACCCAGCTACAATAGATGTTTTAGTTAACAAGCAAAACCAACTTCCTAGTGATTATGTCCCCAATAATTTAGTATTGTCAACGATGTATCAATTAGACAACCGTAAGCACTATTTAAGGGATGTGGCTTATTATGCATTAAGTGAGATGATTTTAAGTGCAAAAGAAACACACGGTTACATCATTGTCATTGTATCAGCGTATCGAAGTTATAATACACAAGCAACTATTTATCAAAACTACGTAAGTCGAAATGGTCAAACTTCAGCTGATACTTACAGTGCTCGAGCTGGTCATAGTGAACATCAAACAGGACTAGCAGTTGATTTATCCTCAGCTGAAATTGGTGGAATTAGTCATCAGTTTGGTAATACAGAGGAAGGGAAGTGGTTAAGTCAAAATGCTCATCACTTTGGCTTTATTCTAAGATATCCACAAAATAAAACGCATATCACAGGATATATACATGAACCTTGGCATTTTCGATTTGTAGGTAAAGAATTAGCAGCGAAAATTTATGAGTGTAATTGTACTTATGAAGAATTCTTAGCACAATAAAAAAACTGCTAATGATATTGAGCAGTTTTTTATGGAATAATTTCTTTACGGTAAGCGTAGTAATCAGTATCAAGTATTTCCTCACTAATTAAAAACTGATTTCTAACAAATTGGTTGATGGCCACAATTTCTTCGGTAGTGTAAGTGTTGTTTTCATTATTAGGGATAAATTGTTGTGTGGTTGCGTAGAAATTCCCTTTGTTTGTTTTCCAACTGCTATTTGTAAATATGATAATGTTATCGTTTGAATCAAACAAATCTTTTCCCATATACAATCGTGGATCATAATCTAAATCAAAAAGATTAGCAATAGTTGGCAACAAATCAATTTGCCAACTTAACATTGAATAAGTTTTCGCCTCAATTTCACTGTTGTATATTAGCAAAGGATTTAAATCCATGTTGAAACCATCAAAACGGTCAATATCAGCTGTATATTGGTTAATGAAGTTTCCATTCATACGAAATGGATGATGGTCACCATATAGTACAAATACAGTGTCATCAAACTTCCCATCTTCCTTTAATAACTCAAATAGTCGTGCTAAGCCTTTGTCAAAATCAATTGCTTTTGATAAATACCTTTTAACTTCGATAGGAGCATCAGGATACACTTGATTTACTTCTTGCAAGTAACGATTACCAAGCACCGAATCAGCATCATATGGAAAATGCATAGCAGCAGTAGTGATAAATGACATAAAAGGTTCAGAATAAGTTCTTATTTTCTTATATGACTCTTCAAATAGATTGTAGTCACTTGGCCATCCTTGTAGGACTTGAATATCCATGTGATCACTATGATAAAACTCACTCCCCATATTCTCATGCCACTCACTTCTTGGATAAAATTGATCAAAATAACTATGGTATGAAGACACCGAATACCCATTATCTTTAAATAAATTGAAGGCGGACAACGTATATTCATTATCAGCGTATTCATAAGGTGAGCATACTGAAACAGAAGGTATGATGGAAAGAAGACCCATAAACTCACTTTCTCCTGTTGTACATGATGCTCGAACAGCATGATGGTTGTTAAAATGCCATCCCTCTGTAGTGATTGAATACAATGTTGGTGTTAACTCAGGATGAATAGCCATATAATCCAAAGCTTCAACCATAATAAACACGAGATTTTTATCTTTAAACAACCCGGTTTTGTCATTTTTTGGTACTATATCTTTTGCCAATAAATAATCATCAATTTGCTTGATTCTTGAGTTTGTCTCATTATCTCGCAGCTCTTTCCATTTGTCGGTTAAAACTACTCTATCAAAATCATCTTCAGGCTCAGGTTGGTCAATTGGTGTATCATCATTAGGAATTGTAGGATCTACAATCACAGGGTTATTGTCATTGCCATTAAACAAAGTCCAAAAATCTCGAACACCATATCGATTTACACCAAGCTCTTGAATGGCTAAAAAAGATTGAGCAGGATTTTTATACAACTCTACTGGCGTATACATTTGTGTAGGGTTATGTAAAATATATAAACTTCCTAAAGAAAGAAAGTGAACAAGCACTAACAGTAGAATGGAAGTAAAAGTCTGTTTTATTGAAACCTTCCACGTAGGTAGAATAAGAAACTTAGTTTTAATGGATAAAAACAAAACAATAAGAGGCACAAAATACAATAAGTACAAAGGTTGGATAGCTCTAATAAAATCCAACACAAACTCACTGACATTTCCAGCTGTTGTTTTTGCAGTATTTACACTTAAGTAATATCCCATGTAATCATAAAAGGAAGATTGAAACAGAACATAAAACGAGTACAAAAATAATGTGAAAAACAAAAACAATCCAGCTATTTTTTTAGGCAGTAAACTAGTGATAATTGCGAGTAGTAAACTAAAACTTAAGACAAATAAAAGCATTCGAACTCTACTGATGGAGAAAAAACTAAACTCGCTTAAAACAACAAAGAGTGTCTCTGTATAAATAAAGGATAATGAATACAAAATCCAATATACAAATGTCTTTTTATTCATAAACTTTACTCCTATGGATTAAAAACTCGAGAGTAAGGGATTAAGGACTCTGTTATAGCGACCATATATCCTTCACTTTCTGCAATAATTGCATTTGTAGGTGCTTCTTGGTCTTTATGGAAAATCCAAAATGCACCAATAAGCTCGTCAGGATTCTCAGATTGTATTTTATTAATGAAGTTAATTCCTTCATCATAATCCATTAAAAATAAAATAGTTGATAATGCATCCGCAATACCAGAATCTTCTGTTACAGCAGTTACACTATGGAAATATGATTCGGGAAACAACGTTCTTGGATTAATTAAATGGTGATATCGATTGCCATCAACACCTTCATAGTATCGTTGATAGTCACCGCTAGTCACAATAGATATTGAAGATGGGATCCGAAGTGTGTCTGCAGAACGTTGTGAAAACATTTCAGGAAGTTCGATACCTACACCCCAAGCTTCACCATCATCACGAGTATTAATACTACGAACATTTCCACCTGCACTAAGCAAACCATACTTCATTCCAGCAGACTCAAGACTTCTTGCGACTACTTCCGTTGCATATCCTTTTGCTGTTGCACCGACATCTAATGAAGCACATGGTTGTGTTAGAAATACCGTGCTCTCTTCTTCGTTAATTTCTAAAAACTCAAAACCAGTACACTGTGCAGCTTCTTCTAAAATATTAACTGAAGGAATTGGTCCACCGTTACCATCGTTGTTTTCAGCTAATCCTAATTCACGATAGTCATGCCATATATTTAATACAGCACCAAAAGTGACATCCATTAATTGTTCGCCATTATCATACCAATATTTACTCATTTTTAATAAATCAATAATAAATGGATCAACTTCAACTGGAGCAACCCCAGCATTATCGTTGATTGTTTTAATATTATTAATGCCTTCATAATCATTGTACTTATCAAATAACGTGTTGAGATAAAAGAAATCAATGGTCATTTGTTCAAAATAATCATCAAATTCTTGTCTATCTTTTGTATAAGCAATTAAACGTATGACCGTATCAAACCCAGCATCAAAAGTCGATTGATCAAATCGTTGATACTCACTACGTTGAGTGGGAGTACATGCACTTAATATAAGTAAAAGGCTCATAAAGCCAACAATAATTCTTTTCATTTTATCACCGCCGTCATTATATCATAGCTTATTGTAGATTAATATTATTCTTAATAAAATGCATAAAATCTAAAATAAGTTGATTTGTGAAAAAATTATAAAAACGTCAAAACGTAGCTTTCACTCTAACATTTCTGTGTTATAATAAGTTAGAAATAAAATGTTAACATGTCAAGTGTTTTGCATATTTCAACTGTATTTAATAGGAAAGGATTAGGTGGATTTATGTCAGTATGGATCGGTCCAAGCCAATTACATGTCGATGGACATAAGGAGTTGACCAACTACAATGATATCGTAACTATACAAGCTCCTAAGACGGTCTACATCCCATTAATAAACGGACTTTCTACAAGTTTCGAAGTATTAGTGAAAGAAAATGACCGTGTTTTTGTGAACACAAAGCTTGCAGTTAGAAACGATAATTTTACAGTACCATTGTTCTCGCCAGTCTCAGGTGTAGTAAAGGGCATTAAGAAAGTAATGCATGCTTCTTTAAAACCTATAGACCATATCGTAATTGAAAATGATGGACAAAATGAGAAAGCTCAAACATTAGAACCAGTAAACTATGAAAGTGCTTCTCGTGAAGAATTAATTGATTTTATGATGAATGCAGGAATAGTAGGAATGGGAGGAGCTGGATTCCCATCTTATATTAAATATAAATTCGCAAAAGATATTCATACCATCGTTATTAACGGTGTTGAGTGTGAACCATATATTACTGCTGATTATCGAATGATGGAAAACTACTTAGAGGATTTACTTGTAGGTACTTCTGCGATGATAAAAATGGCACAGGCTCAAAAAGCAATGATTTCTGTTAAAAAGACAAAAAAGGCTTTAATTGCAAAATTAGAGAAAGCTGTTGAAAATTATCCAACTATTGAAATTAAAGCAGTACCAGATGTGTATCCAATGGGTTGGGAAAGAACACTGGTTTATCAAATATTTAAAAAACGTTATGACAAGTTACCAAGTGAGTTAGGCTTGGTTGTTAATAATGCAACGACAGCCATCGCTTTTGGTCAAGCATTAACAAAAGGTGAAACACCAACATATAAAATGGTTACCGTAAGTGGTGATGGTGTTTCAAAACCTTCTAATGTATTTGTGGCTGTTGGTACACCAACATCCGATATTGTAGCTCAACTTGGTGGTTATACAGGCGAACAAATTAGTTGTATCGCTGGTGGACCAATGATGGGGAAAACGATTGTTAATGATCAATTTGTTGTAACTCCATACACCAATGCAATCACAATATTAAAAACAAAACCTTTAGATCCAATTGCTTGTTTACGTTGTGGTAAATGTAACGACTACTGTCCAGCAGGATTGTTGCCAGTACGTATAAACAATGCAGAAGAAACAAAAAATGTTGATCTTATTGCACAACTTCGTGCTGATCAATGTATCGAATGTGGATTATGTTCTTATGTATGTCCATCACGTTTAGATGTAACCGAAGGTGTTAAACGTGCTAAAAAAGCATTACAACTAAGGAAAGGGGCGTAAAACATGAAATTTACATTTAGAGTGTCACCAAATCAACGTATTAGACAATCAACTCAAAACATCATGTTTGAACTAACCCTTGGGTTGCTTGCTGTGTTTATTTTCAGCTTAGCTTACTACTATGTTGAATATGATATGAGTTATGTTATCCACGCACTGTTGTTGTTTGCAACAGCGGTAGGGGTGTCTTTAGTCACTGAAGTTCTTTGGTGTCTAGTTCTTAAAAAGCCAATTGGCAAACATTTACAAGGATCATTTCCTTGGGTAACAGCGATTATACTAGTATTAATGGTTCCAATTAACATGACTTTTTATGCTATGGGTGTTGGAACTGTGTTTGCTATATTAATTGGTAAACTATTGTTTGGTGGATTTGGTCATAATATTTTTAATCCAGCTGCAGTAGGTCGTACTGTAATCTTAACTGCTTTTGCAGGTCGTGTAGCTGCTGACTTAACGACATCTGCAACACCAATTGCTTCTATTGCTCAACGTGGCTGGTTAATCACCGATGCAGTTGCTACAGAAGCTTTCTTAGAAAGTTTCGGTGGATTGTTTAATTTATTTGTAGGATGGTATCCTGGAGCATTAGGTGAAACAAGTGCACTACTTCTACTTGTTGTTGGTGCTATCTTAGCCTTTAGAAAAGTTCTTGATTGGCGTATACCAGTATTCTATTTAGGAACAATTTTCGTATTAGCTTGGGTTATTGCACTTGTCCATGGTGTTGGCATTTGGTATCCAACATATCATGTAATTGCAGGTGGAGCTGTATTTGGAGCAGTTTTTATGCTAACAGATCCAGTTACAAACCCTACATCAGCTTCAGGAAGAATTATCTTTGCAGTTGGGGCTGCAATTATTACCGTTTTAATTCGTGTACAAGCAAATCTTCCAGGTGGAGTTGTGTATTCCATCTTATTAATGAACATTTTAACACCAACAATCGAAAGATTTACCGATGGTTGGCAATATGAAAAAGAGAAAAAGTATATTACAGCTTTTGTGGTTACACTAGTTGTTGGCATGTTACTGATGGGTGGTGTAGCGACACAAATGGAAGCTGTAGCAGCTGAAGATCCTTCTAATGGAGATAACGGAGATAATGGTGATATTACTGTTAACTTTGGAGAACCAATTGGAATATTTGATGATATCACCGCACGTGTTGCTGGTGAGGTTGTAAATCAAAGTGAAGATGGTGATGTGATTACATATACAATTTCTTCTAGAGGTTATGCAGTATTAGAAGGTGGATATGATGATGCAGAGCCAAATATCTTTGAAGTTGCATTAAACACATCCGATAATACAATAGTGTCTGTTGTTGTAGTAGAGATGAACGATACTCCTGGTATTAGTGATCCTATTAATACAACAACTTACTTAGAACAATATGAAGGATTATCCTTTGATGATGATAGTATTACAGTTGATTCCGTTGCTGGTGCTACAATGACTTCTGTTTCTGCAAATCGTGCAGTTAGAACCGCCATTGATGCACTACAAGGAGGCGAATAACATGAAAGTATTAAAAATTGGATTGTTTTTAGCGATTGTTGCTGCACTAGCTGGTGGTGCACTTTCTGCTGTTAACAATATTACAGCACCAATTATTGCTGAAAATGCAATTGCTAGTGAGCGTGCAAACTTAGAGCTAATATTCCCAGACACTGATGAGTTTTTAATTATTGAAGACTTTGAAGATGAAAGTGGTCTTGTTGTTGGAGTTTATGAGGCAGTAGGATCTGGGATGGCATACAAAGTAGAAGTGCAAGGGTATGCTAATCCAATCGTATTTATGGTAGGCATATCTGATGATGCAGAAATTATTGGGTTTCAAGTTTTAGATTTGAATGATACACCAGGTATTGGTGATCGTATTGAAAACCCTGAGTTTTCTGATAATGTCATTGGTAAATCAACCACAGAAGGAATTCCAGTATTATCTGGCGCAACTGTAACATCGGGAGCTGTTGTTAATGGTATTAATGCAGCGAAAACGTTATTTAATGAATCTCAAGGAATTGAAGATGATGGTTCAGGAGCTGTAATTGAAACACCACCAATTCAATTTGGTGCAAGTGTTGGAATTTTCACAAATCAAACAGAGCGTGTAGCTGGTGAGATTTTGGAAGAGTCTGCAGATGGAGATGTAGTTACATACGTTGTTTCATCTCGTGGATATGCTGTCTTAGAAGGTGGATATGAAGATGCAGAGCCAAACATCTTTGAAGTAGTTATCAACACAGCAGACAATACTATTGTTTCTGTTAAATTAGTAGAGATGAATGATACAACGGGTATTGGTGACAAAATTGATGATGAAGAGTTCTTTGATCAATTTGTTGGTTTAGATATTACAGATAGTGAAATTTCTATTGATGCTGTTGCAGGCGCAACAGTCACAGCAGTATCTGCAGCTCGTGCCGTTCGCGCTGCAATTGGTTTAGAAGAATAGGAGGCAAACCATGAATAAATTTGAAAATTTCAAAAAGGGATTTATAAAAGAAAACCCAGCATTTGCATTGTATCTTGGTTTGTGTCCAGCCTTGGCGATTTCGACAACATTAAACAATGCATTAGGTATGGGAGCAGCGGTTATTGTTGTACTCACTATTGCTAATGTTATGGTTTCTTTGTTAAGAAAAATTACACCAATGGATGTTCGCATTCCAGTTTATATTGTTATTATTGCAACACTAGTTACGATGGTCGAAATGATCATGCAAGCATTTACAGTAGAATTATATGCCGCATTAGGTGTATTTATTCCATTAATTGTTGTTAACTGTATTATTTTAGGGCGTGCAGAGTCATTTGCTTCTAAAAATAAAGTTGTTGATTCAGCCATTGATGGTGTTGGAATGGGCTTAGCATTTACATTTAGCTTGGTCATTTTAGCTTCTATTCGTCAGTTAATTGCGACTGGTGGACTGAACTTAGTGAATCCGTTTAATCAAGCAGTTATCTTTGATTTAAGTATCATTCCAAGTGAGTTTACAATATCAATGTTTAACCAACCTGCGGGAGCATTTATTACCTTTGCTCTAATCGCAGCAGCTTTTGAAGCGTATAAACAAAAAGAAGCATCAAAAGTAAGTACGAAAGAGGTGAAATAATATGGAACTATTCGCACTATTTATTTCAGCCATATTTATTAACAACATCGTCTTAAGTCGTTTCTTAGGCGTATGTCCATTTATGGGTGTTTCTAGAAAAACAAGCTCTGCTGTTGGTATGGGTGGAGCAGTTACCTTTGTAGTGTTAGGTGCATCTCTTGTTACCTATGGAATTTACCACTTAATTTTAGAGCCACGTGGACTTGAATACATGCAATTAATTACATTTATTTTAGTTATTGCATCATTTGTTCAATTAACAGAATTAATTATTAAAAAGTTTTCTCCAAAGTTGTATAAATCATTAGGTATCTTTTTACCTCTAATTACGACCAACTGTGCAGTTCTATTTGTAGCGTTACAAAACATTGCTCAGGGGTTTGATTTTATTGAAATGCTAACACACGCCATTGCTGTTCCTGTAGGTTTTACCTTAGTGTTATTCTTGTTCTCAGCTATTAGAGAACGACTTGATTTTGCTGAAACACCATTACCATTTAAAGGTAATCCAATCGCTATGATTGTTGCTGCGTTAATGGCACTTGCATTTAGTGGATTGGCAGGAATCGTTTAATGGAACCGTTGTTATTTGCAGGAGCGTTAGTATTATTTTATGCAGGAGTGTATTTCTTAAATCATAAAACACCTGTACCAGAAGGGTGTGAAGATTTAACACAAAGTTGTAACGGATGTGCTATTGCATCATGTGCTTTGCATCCCAATCAACGTCAAGAAGGGAGTGTAGTGTAATATGATTGAATCAGTTCTTATTATGTTAGCACTCGGTGCTTTATTGGGTGTTGGCCTTGGATACGCATCTGAAAGGTTTTATGTTGAACCAGATCCGGCGTTTGATGATGTTATGACAATGTTACCGGGACTTAATTGTGGTGCTTGTGGTTATCCAGGCTGTGCTGGATTAGCGGAAGCCTTTATTGATCAAGATGCAGAGTCTGTGTCATTGTGTAAACCTTCTAATCAAGAAACACGAGTAAAAATTGCTGAGTATCTTAAAGAATATTTTAAGGAAAAAGGAAAAGCAACAAATATAAAACCATAAAGATGAAAGTCGAGTGACAAATCATGTGTGCCTCGACTTTTTTAATGGATTTCTTTTGCTTTTAATAGTGAAAAATGATATATTCTTTTTGTTGTAAAAAAGGGGATTATATGGATATTCTTTTGTTAGTATTTTGGTTAATTGTAGGATTTATTTTAATCATTAAAGGTGGAGACTGGTTTGTAGATGCAGCAGTTTATGTTGCAAAAATCACTGGGATACCAAGTTTTATTATTGGTGCCACTATTGTCTCTTTAGCAACCACTTTACCAGAGGTCTTAGTCTCAGTGCTTGCATCTTCTGTAGGTAATGTGGATTTAGCTATCGGTAATGCATTTGGTTCAGTTATTGCTAACTTAGGATTAATACTAGGAATTTCATTATCCGTTTCTCCTTCAAAAAATGTAAGTAGAGGTGTCTTTCAAAAAGGATTTTTCATGATCGGATTAACTCTCATATCACTTGTTTTAATGAGAGACTTAATTTTATCTAATCAAGAAAGTATCATTTTATGGGTTATGCTTGTAGGATTTTTATGGTTAAATTTGCTTGAAGTTAAAGATCAAGAAGACAATCCGATTGAAAAAGTACAACCAACAAACACGAAAAAGCAAATCATTCTTTTTTTACTTGGTGCAATAATGGTTGTGGTTGGTGCTGAACTGCTTGTAAGTAGTGCTAGTGAGTTAGCTGAGATTTTATCGGTACCACAAGCAGTTGTAGGATTAACGATAGTCGCATTAGGGACATCCTTACCAGAGTTTGTTACGACGATAATGGCACTTATTAAAAAAGAATCAGGGTTATCCATTGGGAACATTATTGGTGCTAATGTCTTAAACATGAGTTTTGCGATACCAGCATCGGTTATAGCTTCTTCAGGTCAACTAATAACACGTCCAGAGACAATAAGTGTTGATATTCCTTTCTCATTATGGTTTATGGTGATTACCATTATTCCATCCTTGTTTAAAAAACGCTTCTATCGATGGCAAGGTGTATTACTCATCGTAAGCTATTTATTTTATATAATTCAAACAATTTTGTAACAACATGTAGGAACATGTTGTTTTTTTTTCAATAATACACTGTGAGGTGAATAATGAAAGGGATTATCATGAGTGCAGTGTTATGGATTTTGTTAATGATTATGATTGGATCAATGATATGGTTGTTTAATTTTGAACACACTAGAAATCAAGTTGTAAGAGCGCACAAACAATCTTTACGTTCTACAATGAACACATGCTTGACCATGTCGTGTGATTCAAAAACAGCATTTAACCTATTTGGTGAATACTTTTCTACATCAGTAAATCAGTATGATGAAGCAAGTTGGCATTTAATGGGATTTAATCATCATCCACTACTTATACGTGTATCAGTAAACGTTAAAAACATGAGTTCCTATTTCCCGATTTTTATCACCTCTGATGAAACCATGATTCAGGAGATTGACTATGAATAATAAAAAGAAATCAATAATTGTAATTAGTATTGCTTTAATGATTGCAATCAATGTTAGTGTATCGTTTCTCATCGTTAAAACACTAACAAAAAGTACAGATGTCTATGTTGCGAAAACAACACTTGTCCCAAGAAATCCTATTACCGAAGACGACATTCAAACAATATCATTACCGAGTAATTTAATACCAAACAACATTTTTACAAGTAAAGAAGACATTATCGGTCAGGTTGTTTCATATGACTCTAGTATTTATCAAGGAATGTTCTTTTTTAAGGAAGCACTTGATGATCCAATAAAAAGTAACGATGCACCTTTACTACGCTTAAAAGAAAATCAAGTAGCAGTATCATTAAGTGTTGATGTTATTAAGTCATTAGGAAATACATTATTACCTGGGCAATATGTTGATTTAGTGTATACCTATCCTGTTCGAAATGAGAATCCAATTGTGGATACTATATATAAAAACGTTCGTATCTTAGCACTAAAGGATCGGTATGGTCTAGACATGAATCATCCACAAAGTCAAAAGACACCACATGTTATATTGCTTTCTTTGAATCATAAAGATGCTAACTCCTTTTATTTGGCAGAAAACAAAGGTAGTTTTGATTTAGTACCAGTATTGTTAAATGAGCCACCAAATCAGGAAGCGATAATAAATGAATCATCAATAATTTGGAGTTATTTATATGAATGATTTTGACTTCACAGTCTTAAATCCATACATTGAAGATGATTACATTACCGACATTAATTACAATGGTGAACAATTGTGGGTAGACCATTTAAAAAAAGGAAGATACATGATCAATGATTTTGATCAACATCATGAATGCATGCAAATTGGATATCGCTTTGCCAACTATGCTAATTTAACATTTAATGCTGTTTCTCCTGTAGTAGAAGCAGAAACAGATCAACTTAGAATCAGCTTGATACACAGTAGTGTGTGCAAAAAAATTAGTATATCAATTAGAAAGACACCTACGGTAATGCGATTAAATGATCGTTTATTAAAAAGACAAAATTATGCTCCTATGTGGGTTATTAAGTTCTTAATAGAATGTGTCAAGATAAAATGCAACATTATTGTAAGTGGTTTACCAGGAGCTGGAAAGACCGAATTAGTAAAGTATTTATCACAATATATCGAAGCTAATCAACGTGTTATTACCATTGAAGATACCTATGAACTTAGATATGCAGATTTACATCCTAAGTCGGATTGTGTGTCACTAAAAGTGAATGATCGGTTTGATTATCCTGCAGCTATTAAAGCTTGTTTAAGACAACGACCAGATTGGATGCTAGTTTCAGAAGTTAGAGGTAAAGAAGTTGTTAACTTATTTCAAAGTGTTTCTACAGGAGCCAATTTACTGAGTACCATTCATGCTCCTTCAGCAAGACACATACCAAGACGATTACTCCATATGTTTCCTGGGGTTGAGTTAAGTAATGAGGTGTTAAATCAAATGATTTGTGATGTTATAGATGTGGGCATCCACATTGAAGCAAGCATAAGTAAAAAAGGGATAAAACGATACATAAAAGAAGTTATTGTTTATGAGATTAAAGGGGATAAACCACTGTACACGACGATTTATAAGCATGAAGACACCACTGAGATGATTGATGTACTTCCAGAAAAACTAAGCGAAAAAAAGAAACTCTATGAAAACAGGATTAAAAGCTCATGAGATGGATGATTAGTGGTGTGGCAATTGTTGTCTTTGTTTTATTAGTAAAAAGTGATATCCCGCTATCCTATCTTTTTAAAGGGAAGATATCTTCCATCAAAAGAATTTATGTTAAGAATAATTTTGTCTTTAGTCTAAAATACCAATGCTTTATGTTAACAATGCTTAGCATTATTATCATTGTATTATCATTACTATTTTATTTGCCGAAAGACTATATTGTACTATTACTAATGTTTACTTGGATAAGCTATCCTGTCTTTCTTTTATGGCAACTTCAGTATCGTTATCACGCAAGTGATTATGAGCAAATAACATCCTTTCTTCAACACTTTCTAGCTCATTTTAAATCATCCAACAAAGTCCTATTAGCGTTGTATGAAAGCAAAGAATATGCAAAAGATGAACTTAAAACTTTGGTAGATAATGCGATTGACGTATTGGAAGAAAGTGGAGATGCAGCAAAAGCGTTTGACGTTATTGCATCAAAGTATCCACACTTTATTGTATATAACATTCAAACTTGGATTACTTCAGCGGAAATGTACGGTGTAGACGATTGCAAAGAGGCTGTTGAGCTGTTAGAAGATGATATTGATGATTGGATTGAAGACACTCATTTACATGTTATGTCACTACATCAAATGAAAAATAAAATCCTTACATTATGTATGCTCTCTATCATCATTGCAATGTTTAATCAAACTATGCTTAAAGCATTTATGGAATTAAAAACACACCAAATTTACCATAATGTAATCTTTGTATTTTTACTTATCATCTTATTTACTATGATGATGGTCTACAGATTTTTAAAGGAGAGCTGGATTTCTAAAGGAGAGTGTTTGTGGAAAAAATCATCCTAATAGGGAGCATTTTACTTGTGTGGGTGTTGTTAATGATTAACAGAGATGTGCTCTCACATTTAGTCAAAGAAAATGACGTAGATCAATTGCTAAAAATGACAAGCAACAAGTCATCAGAGAAATTTCAGGATCGGCGACTACTTCACTCACTATCTATTGTACTGCTTGTCGTTCTTTCCATTTACTATCAGTGGGAGTTACTGTATGTGCTTATTTGGGTAGTGGTTGCTATAGTGGTTTATAAAATGCCATACTTTCGACTTAAATCGGAGTTCAATAAAAAAGTTAAACAATTAAAATATGAGTTTCCAATTTGGTTAAGACAACTTCAAATATTATTGCAAAACAATACTGTGGTTGTTTCCTTACAAAAATCACATCACTTTGCACCAGTGTTAATTCAAAATCATTTGTTAAGTTTTATTGAGAAATTACGTTTGGATCCACAGAATTTGTTAACATATATTGGGTTTTTAGAGGATTATGAATGTGTTGAAGTTGAACGAGCAATGAAACTACTTTATCGATACAACAGTGTAGGTAAAGAAGATTCAATGAAACAACTTAATCGCATGATTGCTTCTACATCAAAATGGCTACGTGAACAACGTCTTGACAATCAAGATAGTCAATCTCAAATGAAACAATGGTGGGGGATGTTGCCGTTGTTTGGAGTTACTATTGTCTTTATTACCATGATGATGCAAACATTTGTGGCATTATTAGAAAGGGGGTGAACAAATGAAAGCATTTTTTGAAGAATATGGGTTAGTATTAGTTGTGACTGTGATAGCAGTTGGTATGATTTCTTTTTCGGATACCTTTAAACTAACATTACGTGAGAGTATTGAAACTCAATGGAATAACATTACAACCGAGGTGGGTAGTTAATGAAAGGTGGAATTGAGCTATCATTAGTTTTATCGTTTACAATGATGTTATTAATGGTAAGTATTTCTGTTGTAGGCGTCATGATTTCATACAATAATGCTCGTTTTGTGCAAGAGAAGATTGTTTCAATTGTAGAATATCATAATAAATATGATCGTGATGTAGAGATTGATATCTCAAATAAAATTAGATGTCAAAAATGTACTTTTTCAATAGTTGAAGCAAACATGAATCGATACCAAGTTACGGTAGCGTTTCCGATAACAATCCTATTTGCACAGTTAAAGATGCAAGGACATGTATCTGGTTACACTGTACCTGTTTCATAAGCCAGCAGACAATGCTGGCTTTTTCATTGGTATTTCAAATAAGAATCGTGTAAACTAGTATAGAGGTGCAATATGATTGTAACAATAGATATAGGAAATTCGAATGTAGTAATAGTTGTGTATAATAACAAAGGTCAAATTCTTTATCAAAAACGGGAAGAAACTGAAAAAAATAATATAGACCAGATATACACAACTTATTTTAATGATATAAAGCAAAATGTACATCAATCGTGTGAAGGTGTGGTACTAGCAAGTGTTGTACCATCAGTCACAATGAACGTCTTAAAAATCTTAGAAAATGTGTTTGGTGTAAAACCATTCAACATAAAAACAACCAATGTTCCTGAGTTTAAAATTCACTTAGACAATCCTAATGAATTAGGGGCTGATTTTATTGCTTCAGCATATGGAGCTATTGCCAAAGAAAAAGTTCCTGCTATTATAGCAGATATGGGTAGTGCTACTAAGTTGAGCATTATTAACGAAAATCAACAATTTTTAGGTGGTGTTATTATCCCTGGGATTGGTATATCAAGTCAGGCGTTAACACAGTTTATTCCTCACTTGCCAGAGATTAAACTAGAGCTACCACAGTGTATTATTGGGCATGACACTATATCATCTATGCAATCTGGGTTATTATATGGAGTGATAGGGAGTGTAGAAGGTATTGCATATCGTATTGAAAAACAATTGGGCAAAAAACACCATAAGATTTTAACAGGTGGATTTGCAAATATCGTACACCAAAGCATGAAAGATTTTGAATTTGAACCGAATTTAGTTAACGATGGTTTGTATTATTTATTTAAAAACAAGAAGGTGAAACATGAGTACTAAAGAAATTACATTTAACGCTATGTTTATAGCTATTGTCGCAATCATGGCACTTATTCCAAACTTAGGAATTATTACCATAGGACCGATATCCATTACAATTTTACATATTCCTGTTATTGTGGCAGGTATTGCATTTGGTATGAAATCAGCATTGATTACAAGTGCAGCTTTTGGTTTAAGCACAATGTTTGTGGCAATGACAAGAGCTGTAACGCCGATTGATGTCTTGTTTGCTAATCCAGTGCTGTCCGTGCTTCCACGATTAGCTTTTGGTTTAGTAATTGCATTATTATGGAACTTAGCGAAAAATTTTAAATGGAATGAAAACGTATCTATTGGACTTACTGCTTTTATATCAACTATCCTGCATGCAGTTTTTGTGTTAGGAACATTGTATTTCTTTTTAGGATATACTGGAGACTTGCTTACACAAATAAATGAATGGTTAGTGTTTGTCTTTACAATCGTGTTATCAAATACGATAGTGGAGGCAGTTGCAGCGGTTATTCTAACATTACCGCTAGTCCATGTGCTGTGGAGAATTTATCCACAAGCAAAAACAAAACAATTAAAATAGTACCCTTAACAGGGTATTTTTTGAATGCAACAATGATAGATTAACAACTGATTAAAAATACACGTAAACGCCTTTACAAAAAAATGTAAATAGAGTAAAATAACAAAGCAAGACAAATGGCGGTCGTGGCGAAGTTGGTTAACGCACCGGGTTGTGGCTCCGGCATTCGCGGGTTCAAGTCCCGTCGGTCGCCCCATAGTTTTCAAACAAACACTAGAGCTCTAGTGTTTTTTTATATAAAAACCACTAACTATTCGTTAATGGTTCAATTGTTCTATGTTTGTTTCAATAAGTTGAATAATATCATCACCATAAAGAGAATCTTCAATGATATTATGGTTAACATTATCTAACATGAATAATTTTTTTTGTTCTGTGGGGATATTATGATAGGCAAACTCACTAGATCGAGACGGGATTGTTTCATCAACAAGACCATGAAATATGATTGTTGGGCAATGTACATTGAAAATAGAACCTTTGCATTGCAAAACAACTTCTTTAAATGCTTCTACAAAGTTTTCTGGGAGTTTCTTTGGATTTATCTTTTGCATGTTTCGTTTATTGATTTTTTTACTAATGGTTTCTTTAACCGCTTTAAGAGTGACATACTCAAATGCAGGGGCTAATAACACTAAAAGTTTTACAGGATAAGTTGCAGCAATATCACTTGCAATAACTCCTCCCATAGAAAATCCAATAACGACAACATGATCTTTTATTGAAAAAGCATCATCAACTGCTTTTTTTGCATTATCAATCCAATGGATAGGAATATCATCATTTTCATTGTTTGGATCAAACAGTTCAGGGACAATGACATAATAACCACGTTGTTTAAAATAATCGATTGCCTTTTTTAATGGTTGTGATGTTCTTCTACTAAATCCATGAATAAAAACTAACACAGGTTTATTCGAAAAATTTCGGATCATAAATTTCTTAAATGACATAATTTCACCTGTTTTAATTATAGCATATAAAATTAGCACAGCTATCTTTAAACTAAACTAAAAAGTATAAGAAGATAAATAGTTGTTACAAGGGTTTTGTTTGAAAAAAAAGCACTATCAAAGTATAATGAACATGTAAAGAAATGGAGTAAATTATGACAAAAAAAGAAGTATTAGTAGAGATTTCAGCACGTCATGTACATGTTACACAAGAACACTTAGAGATTTTGTTTGGAGATAATGCAACATTAACCCCAACCAAAGACTTATCACAACCTGGACAATACGCATGTCAAGAGCGTGTTGATATTGTAGGTCCAAAAAATACAATTAAAAATGTAGTGATTTTAGGCCCAACACGTCCAGAAACACAAGTGGAAGTATCGTTAACCGAAGCAAGACAATTAGGTATTCAAGCATTTGTTAAAATGTCAGGATCTATTGAAGGAACAAATGGTTGCACACTTGTTGGACCAAAAGGAGAAGTAAAGATTGAGAAGGGTGTAATTGCAGCTAAAAGGCATATACACTTTAATGAAGAAGAAGCAAAAGCATACAATGTTGAAGATAATGAAGTTGTAATGGTAAAAGTTGACTCTGCACAAGAGCGGTCATTAGTGTTTGATGATGTTGTTATTCGTGTGAACAAAAACTTCAAAGCAGCAATGCACATTGATACTGATGAAGGAAACGCTGCTGGATTAACTCAAGCTGTACAAGGTGAGATTATAAAGAAATAACAATCGGGCAACCGATTGTTTTACTAGAAAGGGTATATTATGATTATACAAAGTAAAAAAGTTTGGCTTTCTGGACATTTTGTTGAAGCTCAAATTGAAGTGGAAAACTCAAAAATCGTTGCGATTTATCCATACGGATTAAAAGAAGTAGATCAAGATTATAATGAAAAACGAATTGTTCCTGGATTTATCGATGTGCATATTCATGGAGCATATGGTATAGACACCAATGATGCAAACGAAGAAGGTTTAAAGCAAATTCAAAAAGGATTAGTCTCTGAAGGAGTTACTTCTTTTTGTCCAACAACCGTGACTCAAAGTAAAGAAGTGTTGTTAGCGGCATTAAAAAATGTTGCGAAAGTGAAAAGACAAAAAGTAAAGGGCACTCAAATTGTTGGGATACACTTCGAAGGCCCATATTTAGATATGGATTATAAAGGTGCGCAACCACCACAATATATTGTAAAACCAACAGTAGAAGAATTTAAAGAATATGAAGAGGCTTCAGAAGGATTAATAAAAATAATCACAATGGCACCTGAAAAAGATGAAGATTTTGCATTGACACAATATTGTGCAAGTAAAAACATTGCCGTTTCAATTGGTCATTCAGCATCAACCTATGAAGAAGTGATTATGGCAGTCGCAAATGGTGCTCGTTCAATGACACATGTATTTAACGGGATGACAGGATTACATCATCGGAAGTTTGGCATTGCTGGTGCAGCGCATCGTTTATCAGGAGTGTATGGTGAAATCATTGGTGATGGCAATCATGTTGTATGGCCAGCAATCTACACTTTGATGATGGCAAAAGGTAAGTATCACAATGTGCTTATTACAGATGCTTTAAATGTTAAAGGAAGTGGTCCTGGTATCTATATGTTGGGTGGTCAAAAGATTGAAGTACGAGCTAATGGAAGTGCTTATCTAATTGAAAGAGAAACACTTTCAGGAAGCACATTAAAAACAAATATTGGGGTAAAAAATCTAGTAGAAAATGCTCAAGTTCCAATAGAGTATGCAATTAATGCAGCAACTATTAATCCTGCTTCTTTAATTGGTGTGGATGACCATAAAGGGAAAATCCAAAGTGGATTCGATGCAGATTTAGTTGTCTTAGATGATAATTATGATGTATTATCTACTTATGTATGTGGTGAACTAGTTTACCAACAATAGAGGAAATTATATGAAACATGTGTTTATCATTAACCCTACAAGTGGTAAAGGGAAGGCTTATCAACAAGTAGATGTTATCAAAGAAATATTTAGTGAAAGAAACGACTCGTATGAGATACTATTTACAGAGTATCAAGGGCATGCGACAGAGTTAGTGCGTAGATTTAAAGTAAGCGATGATGTTACTATCTACTCCGTAGGTGGAGATGGTACAGCATATGAAGTATTAAATGGACTCAACGATCAAGTTGCTATGGCCATCATTCCAGCCGGCACAGGTAATGATTATTATCGAATGCTTGGTTACACAAAAAAACAACTGAAAGATATTTTATTAGAAACCATTGATGGTAAAGTTGTTAAAGTAGATTATGGTTTAGCCAATGATCGTCGGTTTTTAAACATGATTGCTTTAGGATTAGACGCGGATGCAAACCAAGTAGCGCAAGATATTGGAAAAAAATTACCAATACCTCGCACACTAGTTTATGCAATTAGTGCAATTTTTGTAATTTTAAAACCAAAAAAATTGGATTTACACATAAAGATTGAAGACAAAATAATTGAGAGAAAAGCAATACTCATTGCTATTATGAACGGTCGTTGGTATGGTGGTGGATTTCAACCAACACCAGATGCATCCATTCAAGATGGTATGCTAGATATTTGTGTAGTATCTGATATGTCGTTTGTAAGAATGCTTCAATTACTACCAAAATACTTCAAAGGTAAACACAAAGGAAACCCCGAGGTAGAATTTTTCAAAGCAGAACAACTAGAGTTAAAAACAGACAGTTTGAGCTCAGTTAGTTGTGATGGAGAAACAAGCAAACAAAATAAGATGTCGTTTAAGTTGGTGAAAAACGGACTTACATTACGAGTCCCCAAATCATCATCACTACAATAGGAAAACAAAGGAGTATCATGCAAGTTATCATATGTGAAAATAAAGATCAAATAGCGATCGAAGCTTTTAAACAAGTAAAAACATTATTGGATGAAAAACCAAATGCAGTATTAGGACTTGCGACTGGATCATCTCCAATAGGATTGTATAAAGAACTTGTAAAAGCATACAAAGACAACGAAATTTCATTTAAAGAAGTAAAAACAGTGAATCTTGATGAGTATGTAGGTATCCAGTCTACACACTCTCAAAGCTATAATACATTTATGAAAGAGCACTTGTTTGATCATGTAGATATTAAGTCAGACAATACTTTTTTACCAAATGGAAATGCTGATGATCTAGAAAAAGAATGTGATCGATATGAAAAATTATTAGAGAACTTGCATGTTGATTTACAAGTCTTAGGTATTGGCTCTAATGGTCATATAGGATTTAATGAACCAGACACATCATTTGATTCAACAACACATGTTATTGATTTAGCTAAGCAAACTCTAATTGATAATGCTCGATTTTTTAATCATGTTGATGAAGTGCCAAAACAAGCAATCACAATGGGGATTTCATCAATATTAAAAGCAAAGAAAATCATCTTGATAGCAAGTGGAAAAAGCAAAGCAAAAGCAATCAAAGCGATGATAATGGGACCCATTACAGAAAGTGTTCCTGCATCTATTTTGCAAAACCATCAAGATGTTGTGGTGATTGTGGATAAGGAAGCAGCAAGTGAAGTTTAAAGATAAAGACATAAAGGTTATTGTATGTGACCTTGATGGCACATTGTTAAGGGAAGATAAAACAATATCGAAAGATAGTGAAGAGTTTTTGGTTGCTCTTCAACAAGAAGGATATACCCTTGTCTTAGCTTCAGGGCGTGGACATGATATGATTGAGCCGTATGCGAAGCAGTTGCATATGGAAAAATACAATGGGTATATTGTGAGTTACAATGGACAACAAATTGAAGAGTTAGCTACAAACACAATGCACCAAAATGATTTTATATCGCTAGAAATGATGGATAAGATTTTTACTTTTGCTAAAAATAAATCCTTACAGTTTATTGTAGAAGGGGATAAGAAGTATTATATTTACACTCCAAAAAGATTGTTTGTGATTTCTCTTTATATGAAGTATGTGAAAATCCGACAAAAACAATTACAAAAAAAGAACAAAAACCATAAAATGTACAACAAGTTTATGGCATCGAGTGATGTCGAAATGCTCGTATTAAAGTCAATCAATCAAATCAAAAAACCAATGCCAAAAATCGGTTTAAGTCAAACATCGAAAGTACTAAAAAAGAATGCATTAGAATTATCTGAGTTATACTCAAAGGATATTGAAGTGTTAATGGTTTCACCAAACTGGCTTGATATCGTTCCAAAAGGTGTAAATAAAGCATTAGGCCTAAAGTGGATTAGTGATCGATTAAATATCTCTTTATCCCAGTTTATTGCGTTTGGTGATAGTGAAAATGATGTAGAAATGCTTCAAGAGGTTGGTGTTGGTATTGCAATGAACAATGCGATGGAAAATGTGAAAAAATATGCCAGTTACACTAGTGAGTTTAACAATGAAGAAAACGGAGTTATTATTGAGCTTAAATCAGCATTAAAAAAAGCATAATGGTTGTATTTCAACGTTGTTTTTCTTATAGTATGGTATAGTAGTAAACCAAGGAGGATATCAATGAGAGTCGTAACAGCAAACGAATTTGACTCAGCAGTTTCTAAAGGTGTAGTATTAGTGGATTTTTATGCCGATTGGTGTGGACCATGTAAAATGATTGCACCAATTCTTGAACAGTTGAATGATGAATATGATGGTAAATTAAACATTGTTAAAGTAGATGTTGATTCAGAAGGTTCTTTAGCACAAAAATACAGCATCATGTCTATTCCTACATTAATGTTATTCAAAGATGGAAATGTAGTAGGTCAAGTGTTGGGTTTTCAAGCAAAACCGATGCTAAAGCAGTTCATAGCGAAAGCTGGGATTTAACGGTTAACAACACACAGAGTGTCTATTAAGCATAGGCACTTTTTTTTATGTTTATTTTTATTAAACAATTTGTTTAACAAGTATTGCATTTTTTTATACATTGTGTATAATAATACTTGCGTTTACTTAAACTAGAAACTAAGTTTAATTATACTAAACCAGGAGGTATAGGTATGAACATTGGACAACGTATTAAACGATTGCGAATAAAAAATGGATTAACACTCGAAGAACTAGCAAGCCGATGTGAACTCACTAAAGGATTTATATCTCAAATGGAGCGGGATTTAACATCGCCTTCTATTGCAACACTCAATGACATAACAGAAGCATTAGGTGTAAGCATGGCTGAATTTTTCATGGATGAAGCTGATGAGAAAGTGGTGTTTTTACAAGAAGATTTCTTTGTGGATGAAAAAGAAGATGTGACCATACAGTGGATTGTGCCTAACGCACAGAAAAACGAAATGGAACCTATAGAAATCCATCTGCAGCCACAATCCAAATCATTTGCAGTAAGCCCACATGAAGGTGAAGAGTTTGGGTATGTATTAGCAGGAAGAATTATATTGGTGGATGGTCAAAAGCGATACACATTAAAAAAAGGTCAAACATTTTATATTAAAGGCGCTAATGAACACCATTTAGAAAATCCATCACAAAACTTAGCAAAAGTGCTTTGGATTTGCACACCACCCATATTTTAAGGAGGAC
>CAYZMP010000002.1:0-97720 GCA_964479585.1 uncultured Erysipelothrix sp. | reverse complement strand
GTGTTATGTTTATTGTAGTAGGATTGTTTAGTTTTAATGAAATTAAACCTCACGAACATAAACGAACCTTTTACTTTTTCTATTTATTAACATATGTTGCCACTATTGGAACACTAATGGCAGGGGATATGTTAAGCTTCTTTTTGTTTTTTGAAATAATGACTTTTTCTACGTATGGTTTAATTGTGCATTATCGTAAAGAATCTTCCTATGAAGCAGCCAACGAGTATGTTTATTTAGGTGTGCTTGGAGGGCTTAGTATATTAAGTGGTATTATCTTGCTTGCAGCCTATGCAGGGACATTGGAGTGGGTCAACTTAGGTGAACGCTTTTATGTCATGGGCAATGTAAAATATGTCATTGCGGCTTTGTTTGTGCTTGGATTTGGTATTAAAGCAGGGATGGTACCTGTGCATTTTTGGATTCCTAAAGTGTACAAAGAAGCACCATTTTCAGTGAATGCTCTTTCTTCAGGTATACTAACAAAAGTTGGAGCGTATGGTATTTTGCGTGTGGCTTCGGTGTTGTTGTTTGGTGATCTAAGCATTCGTGCCTTTGATGATGTGTGGCGTTGGGCAACATCTCTTCAAATTGGAGCTGTGCTTATATGGTTAGGTATTATTACAATGATTACTGGGGTAATGCTTGCACTCATGGAAGAAAACATTAAGAAAATGCTTGGTTATCATAGTGTCTCGCAAATGGGTTATATTATCATGGGTATTGGTGTGGCGGCTTACTTAGGGCTTGATGGAGCCATGGGGTATGCCGGTGCTGTGTATCATATGATTAATCATGGTTTGTTTAAGGCTTTGTTGTTTATGGTTGCGGCAGTCGTTTATTTCCATACCAAAGAAACAAACATGTATCGCTTAGGTGGTTTGGCAAAGAAAATGCCACTGTTGGCTTTTGTGGCTTTAATTGCTGTATTAGGTATTACAGGAATGCCATTTTTCAATGGCTTTGCTAGTAAGTCTTTGTTGCATCATGCGATTGTCGAAGCGTATGAGTATGGCCATGCTTCTTTTATATATGCAGAATATTTGTTTATGATTGTTTCTGCAGGAACGGTTGCTTCCTTTGTCAAATTGTTTAGTTTTGTCTTTTTAGGAAAAGCAACACGATCGTATGACATGATAAAAGTAGATTATCAAAAGACAATGATACCAATGGGAATTTTAGCAGTATTAATTACATTGATTGGATTTTTCCCAGGAGTGCTTTTAAATTCGTTTTTAATACCTTCAGTCACAGCAATAGGATATGCACCTGAGTTTATTGAGAAATATTTATTAGGTATCAATTTCTTTAACTTTACTGATCTTACAACGATGATTTATATTTACATTGGAGGCTTTGTTATTTACTTTGTTGGTGTGAAATATCATTTATTTCATCATTATTTACCATCTTGGTTAAACATTGAGAAAATACTGTATAAACCTGTTAATTACTTCTGTGAACAGTTTCCTAGTTTATGTGTGATTCGCTATGAAAAACCGATGGTGCTTGGAGATGTGTTTATCTATGTAGTGTTGTTAACAGTGTTATTATTGGTGTTAGTAATACGTGGCTTTGGATGATATGACTTGACTTGATGTCAAGTCTTTTTTATGATGAGACAGATAGAAAGTAGGTATGTATGAGTAAAAGTGTAGATCCACAGTTTAATCCATTTGCGGTTAAATTAAATAAACAAAGTTCAATTAAAAAAACAATTGCGGTTGTTAGTGGTAAAGGTGGCGTAGGAAAGTCATTGGTTACAGGTTTATTAGCCAATAGTTCCTTACGGCATGGATACATTACGGGTCTTTTGGATGCGGATGTAACTGGACCTTCTATTGGTCGTATGTTTGGTATCACCCAACAAGCGATGGGTACAGAAGATGGGTTAATTTATCCTGCCATCACTCAAAATCAATTACGAGTGATTACGGCAAACATGTTATTGGATAACGAAGAAAAAGCGGTAATGTGGCGTGGAATTATGATTAACAACGCCATTAAAGATTTTTATAGTAAAGTGTTATGGTCAGAGTTGGATGTACTTTACATTGATATGCCTCCAGGAACAGGGGATGTACCATTGACGGTGTATCAATCCATTCCAATAAATGGAATTGTCATTGTGACGACACCACAAGATTTAGTAAGCATGATTGTCGCAAAAGCAATTGACATGGCTCATCAAATGAACATACCTATTTTAGGTATTGTTGAAAACATGAGTTACATGGAAACACCAAATAAAGAAGTTGTGTATCCTTTTGGAGAAAGTAAGTTAGAAGAGTATGCATCCAAACATGGTCTTGATGTACTGGCAAAGCTTCCAATTGATGCAAAATTGACACAAGCTGCAGATCAAGGTACATTTGATGATTTACACGTTGATTATGTAGATGAAGCTTTAAAAACAATGTATAAAAAACTTGATTTATTAGAAATTATGGAATAGAGGATAAAAACATGAAAAAATTAGTAATACTATTAGTTGCAGGAATGTTGTTTCTTGCAGGATGTTCGACAAACAATGATGATAATGACAATGAAGGCAGAGATGTATTGAAAGTTGGAATGGAATTAGCATACCCACCTTTTGAAACAAGTGATTTACAAGGAAATCCTGCTGGTGTTTCAGTAGAAATTGCTAAGGCTTTTGCGGAATACTTGGACATGGATATTGATATTCAAAACATCAATTGGACTGGACTAATTCCTTCTTTGCAAACAAACCAAGTGGATATGGTTATCTCATCCATGACGATTACAGAAGAGCGTAGAGAAAGTGTTGATTTTTCCGAACCTTATGCACGTGCTTTATTAGCACTTATTGTTCCAATTGATTTAGAGATTGAAAGTTCCGATGAGCTTAATGATGCTCAATACACCATTGCGGTTAAAACAGGAACAACAGGGGATACTTTTGCTTCAAATAATTTTGATCAAGCTAACATATTGCGATTTGATGATGAAAGTGCTGCAATTGCAGAAGTAGTAAATAATCGTGCTCAAGCTTTTGTATATGGACAGTTAACGATTTTAAGAAATGCAGCAGCTAATCCTGAAACCACCAAGCCTTACTTTTTAAGTGGTCAACAAAATGAAGGTTGGGGTGCAGCCTTTCCTAAAGGTAGTGATTTAACACAACAATTTAATGAATTTTTAGTTGAGTTTAGAGCACAAGGTGGCTTTGATGATTTAGTGGATGAATTTCTAGCAGAAGAAAAAGCATTGTTTGATTCGTATGGCTTTGATTTCTTCTTTGATTTTGACTAATGAAAAAACGCTTTTTAGCAACCGTTGTCGTACTTGGGCTGATTGGTATGTTCTTTTATTTCTCAGCCCAGCGTGCAAACGTTAATTTAGATTTTAGCCAGTTATGGCAATATCGCACGCGTTTAGCACGCGGTTTTTCATTGACGCTTCAAATTTCACTTTATAGCATGATTTTGTCACTGTTTTTAGGAAGTGTATTAGCAACTTTAAGACGAAGTCGCTTTTTGTTGTTGCAACAATTTTCTCGTGTGTATGTTGAGATTATTCGCGGTACACCATTGCTTGTACAAATTATCTTTTTCTTCTACATTATTGGTACTGCATATGGTGTCGATAGTCGTATCGTGGCAGGGGTACTTATTTTGTCTATATTCGAAAGTGCATACATCAGTGAAATTTTGCGTGGTGGACTAAATTCCATAGAATCAAAACAAGCAGAGATTGCTAAATCCATTGGATTAAACAAAGTTCAAACCTTGCGGCTAATTATACTTCCACAGCTTTTTGTGCGTGTACTGCCAGCTATTGCTGGGCAGTTTGCCTCCGTTATTAAAGATTCATCATTGCTTTCTATGATAGCGCTAATTGAGTTAACACAAGTAACAAAAGAAATTACAGCCAATAACTTTAACACATACTTTGTTAGTTATATTACCTTAGCGATCCTGTATTTAACCTTAACATTTCCTGTAAGTATGCTATCGAATTATTTAGAAAGGAAAAACCATTATGAGAATTGATACCTTTGATTTAACAATGCAATTTGATAATCAAGTAGTGTTGGATGCTATCAACATATCGTTTGATTTTTCCTCTTTAGCAATCATAGGGCCAAGTGGTGGTGGTAAGTCTACGTTTTTAAGAGTGTTAGGTGGGCTATTAAAACCAACATCCGGTACGTTTGCCATTGATAACGATAAGATTATTCAAAAAGACGTTGCTTTGTTAGAGTATCGTAAAAAAATAGGTTTTGTTTTTCAAAGCAATGGACTCTTTCCTCATTTAACGGCGCTTGAAAACATCACACTACCATTAATACATACGTTTAAACTAACCAATGAACAAGCTAACAACAAAGCGTTTGAACTATTAAAACGCTTTAACTTATTTGAAGAAAAAGATAAGTATCCTGTGCAGCTTTCAGGTGGACAACAGCAACGCATCGCGATTATTCGTGCTGTGGCTATATCACCCAAATTGCTTTTGTTGGATGAACCTACAAGTGCGTTAGATCCAGAATTATCAGCTGAAGTTCTTATTATGTTAAAGGAATTAGCTCATTCAGGGATGAAAATGATTATTGTGACCCATCACTTAGGATTTGCTAAAAATGCAACCGATCATGTTATGTATATGGATAGTGAAGGAATTAAAGAGATTGCACCAACTAAGCAGTTTTTTGAGTCACCCAAAAGTGATGATGTTCATCGTTTTTTAAGCAAATTGATGGAATTTTAAGTTTTAGTGCTATTTACTATCATTTCGATTTTTTAGTGATATAATAAAAGTAGAAGAGATGATTCGAAGTATTTAGAAGTAGTGATAATAAGTTTTAGATTAGTAATGATTTACTTGCATAGACGTATTTCTTATTTCTTTGTCGCAGTTGAAGTTTTCTTGCAGATGATTAAGTTGTGATTATTCCTTTAGAATAGTAATTGGAATCATCTCTTCGCTTTATTTTAAACTAAGGAGACTTAGTTTTTTTTAAAAAGAAAAGTGATATGATAAGCATGCTAAAATAACAACAGGAGGCTTTTATGGGAAATATGTTGTTGCTAGTAGTGCTAATTGGTGTAAACGCATTTTTTGCAGCAGTAGAAATTGCCCTTATATCAACTAATAAGGTAGATGTTGTTGAAAAAGCAAAAACAAGTAAAAAAGCAAAACAACTAAGTGTGCTTTTAGAAAATCCAAATCAATTTTTGGCAACAATTCAAATTGGTATTACATTTGCTGGTTTTTTAGCAAGTGCTTTTGCGGCCGAACGTTTTGCGACACCTGTTGTTGAGATTCTACTTGATTTAGGAGTTGTTTTATCTTTTGAAGCTTTACGTACCATAACTGTTGTTGTAATTACACTAATATTGTCTTTTTTGACACTTGTTTTTGGAGAACTTGTTCCTAAGCGAGTAGCAATGGCATATTCTTATAAAGTTTCTATGATTGCTTTAGTACCACTAAAAGTAATTGCAACTCTCTTTAAACCATTTGTTTACTTACTCACTCAAACAACTGAAACAATCATCAAACTATTATCCATAAAAGAAAGTAGTGATGATGATACAATCAACGAAAGACAGATTCGTTTGTTGGTTGAAACAAGTGCAAAAAAAGGGAAGATACTATCTAATGAAAAGGTGTTAATAAACAATATTTTTGAGTTCGATGATAAACAGGTGACAGACATCATGACTCATCGTACTAATTTAGTTGCGCTTGATAAAGATACTCCACTTGATAAAGTAATTCAAGTAATCGAAAAAGAAAAGTTTTCTAGAATTCCTGTGTATGATAAATCATTGGATCATATCATAGGAGTTTTATATGCTCGTGATGTAATGTCATATTTGTATCACTATAACAAGTCTGATTTTAATCTTATTAATGTGATGCGTAAACCATATTATGTTGTTGAATCAAAGCGTATTGATGTCTTATTAAAAGAACTTCAACAACAGCAAATTCACATGGCAATCATCGTTGATGAGTTTGGTGGAGTTGAGGGAATCGTCACATTAGAAGATATTATTGAAGAGTTAGTTGGTGAAATTTTTGATGAGCATGATGAGTTAGTGGATAGTGTACATAAAATAAGTGATGGTGTATATCGAGTTGATGGTTCAGCAAGCATTTTCGATGTTAACCGAGTATTAAAAACAGAATTACCTTTTGGTGATTACGATACAATTGGGGGGTTATTGTTTGAAAAATTAGGATATATCCCATCAAAAAATGATAAAGCTTCCATCGAGTTAAACAACATTGAGTTTATCGTTGAAAAGATGAAAGATAAGAAGATTGATACAATTATCGCGAATAAAAACCAAGAGCATAAAGAATAACATTGATGGTAATTCAGTGTTATTTTTGTTATTGTTACTACGGTGATAAACATGATTGTGCAATCAATTTTAGATACTGTTGGAAAAACTCCAATGGTGGATGTAAGTGATACATTTAAAACAAAAGCAAGACTACTTGTTAAAGTAGAAAGTTTTAATCCGGGTGGAAGTGTTAAAGATCGCATTGCTAAAGCTATGATTGAAAATGCGATGGCAGATAACACGATTAACAAAGACACCCATATTATCGAGCCAACTAGTGGCAACACGGGTATTGGTTTAGCCATGGTGTGTGCAGCGCATCAATTAAAATGTACGTTAGTCATGCCTGATACGATGACAAAAGAGCGAATTAAGTTGATGAAGGCTTATGGTGCAAATGTAGTATTATCTCCAGGAGTAAATGGTATGAAAGGTGCAATTGAAATTGCGAATCAACTTGCTAGTGAGCAAGAGAATTCGTTTATTCCAATGCAGTTTGAAAATAAAAATAACCCATTAATTCATGTTCAAACAACAGCCATTGAAATAGTAGAAGACACGCATGAACATGTCGATGTGTTTGTGGCAGGATCAGGAACTGGTGGAACTTTAAGTGGTGTTGGAAGTGTACTTAAATCAATTATTCCTCATGTAAAAATTGTGGCAGTTGAACCAGAAACTTCCCCAATTATTTCTAAAAATATCGCAGGGAAACATGGTATATATGGTATTGGTCCAGGTTTTATACCAAAAAACTTGCACGTGGATATACTAGATGATGTACAGCTTGTCTCTGATCAACAAGCAATCGATCATACAAGGATGTTGGCTAAAAAATGTGGCATACTTGTTGGTGTATCTTCAGGAGCTGCTTTTAAGGTCGCGCTTGATTACGCCAATAAAAAAGAGTATCTTAATAAAACGATTGTCGTTGTTTTGCCAGATACTGGAGAGCGTTATTTAAGTACTAAAATTTTTGAAGAGGATGAGTAAATTGAAACTATTTGAAACATCAAGATCAATATTAAAAAAAGATCCAGCCGCTAAAAGTTTACTAGAGGTAGTTTTACTATATCCTGGTGTTCATGCGTTGGCTTTCTATCGTGTTGCTCATCTGTTTTATAAAGTGAAACTAATGTTTATTGCACGGTTACTTTCACAAGTTGCTCGTTTTTTGACAGGAATTGAAATTCATCCTGGTGCTCAAATAGGCAAACGTTTGTTTATTGATCATGGAATGGGTTTAGTTATTGGAGAGACGACAATTATAGGTGATGATTGTACTTTGTATCATGGCGTTACCTTAGGTGGTAAGTCTTCTAAGGATACTAAGCGTCATCCGACATTAAAAAACAATGTTGTGGTAGGAGCTAACGCACAAATTATCGGTCCTGTAGTTTTACATGATCATTGTATTGTTGGTGCCAATGCACTTGTTACAAAAGATGTGGTTGCCCATGATATTGTTGGTGGTGTACCTGCAAAAAGCATTAAAAGATAACACAATGAAAGTGGGTGTTATCTTTTTTAAATTAAGCTTAATTAAGCATAAGAAGGTGTTGACATCTTTTTTTGTTTCATTATAATTATAGGTGGATTAGCACTTTATTATTATGAGTGCTAAAATACAATGAAGGAAAGGAAGAACATATGATAGTACCATTACAAGATCGAGTAGTATTAGAAAAAGTAGAAGCTGAAAAGAAAACAGCGAGTGGCATTATTTTAGCAGAAACATCAAAAGAAAAACCATCCATGGCAAAAGTTGTGGCTGTTGGCCCAGGTAAAGTTGAAGATGGTCAACCAATACCAGTAGGCGTAGAAGTTGGACAAACCGTCATATTTAAGCAATATGCGGGAACAGATGTAAAGTTTGAAGATAAAGAGTATTTAATAATTGAGAGCAAGGATATTCTTGCTATCGTAGAGTAGGAGGGACATTATGGCAAAAGAAGTACGTTTTTCACGTGATTCCCGTGAAGCAATGTTAAAAGGAATTGACACTTTAGCAAATTCAGTAAAAATCACACTAGGTCCTAAAGGACGTAATGTGGTGTTAGAAAAGAGTTATGGTTCTCCATTAATTACCAATGATGGTGTAACCATTGCTCGTGAAATTGAACTTGAAGACAAATACGAAGATATGGGCGCAAAGCTCGTGTATGAAGTTGCAAATAAAACTAACGATACAGCAGGAGATGGTACAACTACCGCAACGCTGTTAGCACAATCCATTATTCATAAAGGATTAGTAGCTATTGATCGTGGTGCAAACCCAGTACTAATGAGAGATGGTATTGAAAAAGCATCACAAGCAATTGCCCACCATTTATTAAAAAACACACGTAAAATTGAAACAAACCAAGACATTGCGGATGTAGCAGCAATTTCTGCAGGGTCTACTGAAATAGGCCGCATTATTGGTCAAGCGATGGATCGTGTTGGTAAGGAAGGTGTTATTACCGTTGATGAATCAAACACCTTTGAAACCGAACTTGAAGTCGTCGAAGGATTACAATATGACAAAGGTTATGTTTCACCTTATATGGTTACTAACCGTGAGAAAATGGAACTTGTCTTAGAAGAAGCGCATGTGTTAGTTACTGATCATAAGATCACAACCATTCAAGATGTATTACCACTACTTGAAAAAATTGTTCAACTAAGCAAACCATTGTTAATTATTGCGGATGACATTGATAATGAAGTGGTCGCAACACTTGTTGTTAATAAAATGCGTGGCACCTTTAATGTAGCTGCTACAAAAGCACCAAGCTTTGGTGATAATCAAAAAGCTATTTTAGAAGATATTGCCATTGTGACAGGAGCTACCTTTATTTCCAAAGATTTAAACATGGATCTTAAAGAAGCGACAGTAGAACAATTAGGTAAAGCTAACAAGATTGTCATTAAAAAAGATGAAACAACGATTGTTTCTGGTGCTGGTGATAAAGCGGCTATTGATGCTCGTGCAAAAGAAATTCGCAGTATCATTGAAAACACCACAAGCGACTATGATTTAAAACGCCTTAACGAACGCCTAGCAAAACTAACAACAGGAGTAGCGATTGTTAAAGTTGGCGCTGCAACTGAAAGTGAAATGAAGGAAAAGAAACTTCGTATTGAAGATGCATTAAATGCAACCAAAGCAGCGGTTGCGGAAGGGGTTGTCTTAGGTGGTGGAGCTGCCTTAGCTAATGCGTACAAAGAATTAAAAGACAATGTCAAAGGTGAAAATAACGACGAACAAAAAGGCATTAGTGCAGTGTTTGACGCTATTTTACAACCACTATGGCAAATTGCTGAAAATGCTGGATTTGATGGTGGTGAGATTATTGCAACGCAATTATCTCACAATAACAACATTGGATTTGATGCAAAAAAAGGTGAATGGGTAGATATGCTAAAAGCAGGAATTGTTGATCCAACGAAAGTTACTCGTTTAGCACTACAAAATGCAGCTTCAATTGCCGCATTGTTCTTAACTACAGAAGCAGCTGTTGCTTCACTTCCTGAACCAGAAAAAGCTGGACCAGCGATGCCTGAAGGCATGTATTAAGCCTAGATAAAAACACAAAACTCATTGGCCAACCAATGAGTTTTTTATATATAAAGTATACTTGATGTTTATCATAAAAAAAGTGAGAGGGTTTCTCTCACTTAATGAATATTATAGAGATCTAAAGAACCATAAGTTCTTGTCTAGTTCTGCCACAATATCTTCAAATAACATGACAGTTGTAAATTCTCCAGCTTCATCCGCTTCATTACGAATGCTTGTTGCGTTTTTCTTAAGGGTGGTTAGATCTTCAACTACTACACGTACAACTTCTTCAGTTGTGAATGTTTTTGAATCTAGTTCCTTAATGGATGCATTAGCTAAATAATCCTTCATACTAGCAAGTGGAAACACATTGTTTATTTTCATTAGTTCTGCTACTTCATCAAATTGTTCAAATACATAATCGTATAATTCTTCTGTTTTTTCGTGAAGTACGAAGAATAATTTCCCTTCGACATTCCAGTGTAAGTTGTGTAACTTAACGTTTAATACCGCTAAATCGGATAAGAATCCTTGTAAATTTTTTTCTGTTTTCATAACGTCCTCCTTTTGAATGTTGTTATGTTGTGTTTTCCACATTCTTATAGTATCATAGGTTTAAGGGACAATAAAGAGACAATTATGTCCCTAGGAGGCATCATGAAAGACTTACACAACTCCATCGCAATTGTTCAAGAAATAGTTTCAAAACGATGGGTTAGCGAAATACTATTTAGCATTAATCACAAACATTATCGCTATAGCGAAATATTGCATTGTATCCCATATCTAAGCTCTACTGAGCTTCGTCGTAAGTTAAAGCTTTTGTTGGAGTTTGGACTACTTCATAAGGATGATAAAGAATACCACCTTACCATTTTAGGGCAAGACATGATGGAAATCATGATTAAAGCATCAAAACTATCAGAACGACTAGAAAATGCAAAGAGGCGCCAACATTGACGCCTCTATTTTTTATTTTCGAACCAATAGTTGATCACGATGGGGGCCATTGCTTACCCATACAATATCAACATTGATTTGTTGTTCAATAAAATCGACATAATCCTTTGCTTGCTGTGGAAGCTTCTTGTAGTCTTTTACATTTGAAATATCACATTTCCAACCAGGTAACGTCGTGTAGATTGGTTTAGAATGTTTGATACGTGTGATATTTGGGAAACGATCTTGATGAAAGTGTGGTGTATCATATCCAACAATGACTGGGATTTCATCCAAGTAAGAAAGTACATCTAAATTAGTAAGGACTACATGGGTTGCTCCTTGAACACTTACCCCATATCGTGTGGCAACACAATCAAAATACCCCACTCGTCGTGCGCGACCTGTTGTGGCACCATATTCACCAGCATCACCGCCTTTAGCTCGTAGTGTATCTCCAGCTTCATCAAAAAGTTCTGCCACAAATGGACCAGCTCCAACTGCGGAGGAGTATGCTTTTGTGACTGCCCATACTTCATCAATGGCTACTGGTAAACCAGCTCCAACAGGAGCATAGGGAGCGATGGTAGAAGATGATGTTGAATAAGGATAAATACCAAAGTCAGGATCACGAAGTGCACCTAACTGACCTTCAAGTAAAATGGTTTTGTTTTCTTGGTGTGCTTTGTTTAAATAAGCAATAACATCACCAACATACGGTGCGATCTTATCACGATGATCAGCAAGTTCATCCAATATTTGTTGTTTAGTAAGTGCTGGTTGTTGATATAGGTGAGTAAGCAGTGTGTTTTTAATGTCTAAAAGACGATCGATCTTTTCATTGTAATGATCTAAGTCAAAGAGCTCACACACTTGAAATCCAATTTTTGCAAACTTATCCGCATAAAAAGGAGCAATCCCTGATTTAGTAGAACCAAAGGATGATTTTGATAAACGTTCTTCTTCGTATTTATCAAAATTAACATGGTAACTCATGACAATTTGTGCACGATCTGAAACCATCAGTTGAAACGGTTTATCGTATTTTGATTTTACGTTCTCTATTTCTTGCAGTAGTGCAGGAATATTGAGTGCTACACCATTACCAATAACATTCATGGTATGCTCATTGAAAATTCCAGAAGGCAACATGTGCAACGCAAATTTTCCAAACTCATTAATAATCGTATGCCCTGCGTTGTTTCCGCCTTGAAAACGAACCACAACATCGGCATGTTGTGCGATGACGTCAGTTACTTTTCCTTTACCTTCATCACCCCAGTTAGCTCCTACTATTGCTTTAATCATCTTGTCTCTCCTTTAGTGACTGCTCAACAACTCCTACATATCGCATCGCTTGCAAAGATGCAACGCCACTTATGCTTTTTATCGATATGCACTCATTTATTTCATCTTCATTTAATGGAAAATCCTCAATCGCCATTAGTGATGATAACAGGGTAGTTTCTTTGTTGGATAATGAATCTAAAAAGGCAACTCGAATATATTCATGCCACACTTGACGATCCAATCCCTTTTTTGTGATGGCCATCAGTAATGGTTCACTAATAAGCAAATGCATGTTTTGAGATAACTGTTGGTCAATGGCCTGTTTATCAATGACAAATCCTTCGATTAGTTTAGTGAGTGAGTTTAAGATCTCATCCACAAGTAAAAAAGACTCACTAATGACAAAACGACGGTTGCTAGAATCATCTAAGCTACGCTCTAACCATTGATTGGATGCGGTTAACGGACCATTAAGAGCATCCACCATCACTTTACGTGCTAAGCCAGTAATTTTCTCACTTAAGATTGGATTGCGTTTGTATGCCATTGCTGAAGAACCAACTTGGTGTTTTGCAAATGGTTCACTAATTAATAAATCATGTTGCATCAAACGAAAATCAACAGCAAGTTTGTGCGCAGAGCTTGCAATTCCACTTAAGATAAAAAGAGTAAAAGAATCAAACTTACGAGGGTAGGTTTGTCCAGTAATAGGGAAAGTTTCTTTAAACTGCAACGACTGTGCAAAAAGATGATCAAGCTCAAACACTTTGTTTTCATTATACTCAAACAGTTTTAAGAAGCTTGCAGCAGTACCGGTAGTACCTTTAACACCACGCAATTTAACATCATTAAACCAACGATCCACTTGAGATAAATCACTAGCAAAATCTTGCAAATACATAGCTAAACGTTTTCCTAAGGTTGTTGGTTGTGCTACTTGATAATGGGTAAAGCCAACGATGGTCGTTTCTGCTGTTTCTTTTATGCGTGCTATTAATGCGTCACATACATACATTAGCTTTTTTAAGATATACGCCATCGCTTCTTTTTGAATTAGTATTTCTGCATTATCACTAACAAAAGCAGAGGTTGCCCCCAAATGCAGTATTTTCTTAGCATCTATCGCTTGATCACCATAAGCATGAAGGTGAGCCATCACATCATGAAACAATACTTCTTCATATTCTTTTGCTACATCCATGTTTAAATCATTCACATATTGCTCAAGTTGTGCGATTTGTTGATCGCTAATGTCTAATCCAAGTTGCTGTTGTGCTTTTGCTAGAGCAAGCCATACTTTCCGCCATGTTGTAAATTTATGATCATCGCTAAACAAGGCTCGCATGTCTTGACTACCATAGCGAGTCGTTAATGGACTTTGATATGTTTTCATAAACGCTCCTTAAAATGTTTTTTAACCATGCTTTGTCCTACTAAAATACCATGGGCTGCTGCATGGGATAGTGAACGTGTAAAGCCGGCACCATCACCAATAGCATAAATACCATTTGTGTTTTCAAGCTCAAAATCATGAGTGTTTGGTCTTGCAGAGTAGTATTTGCACTCGACTCCATAAAGCAAAGTATCTTCATTGGCTGTGCCTGGTGCAACATGATCAAGTGCTAATAATGTTTCTACAATGTTATCCATTTGCCGCTTAGGTATACACAAGCTTAAATCACCAGCCACAGCATGCGCTGTTGGGATGGTGGATGATTGCATTAAACGTTGTTGGTTAGTTCTTCTTCCTTGAAGTAAATCACCTAACCGTTGAACAAGCACACCATTACCACTAATCATGTTTGCCAGTTTAGCAACATAACGAGCATACGCAATCGGTTCATCAAAAGGAGTCGTAAAGTGAATCGTATTTAACAAAGCGAAATTAGAGTTAGCACTATGTTTTGAAGGATCTTTAAAAGAGTGACCATTCACAGTTTTAATGCCATCGGTGTTTTCAATGACCACATGTCCTTTTTCGTTAAAACAAAACATCCGTGTTTTATCGTTGTATTTCTTTGAACGATACCAGATTTTTGGTTCATAAATTTTTTGCGAGAAATCAGACCATATTTCATAAGGCAATTCCACTCGTACACCAATATCGACTTGGTTGTTTGTAAGAGGTATTTGATGATTTTGACACCAAGATGAGAAAAAGTCAGAACCACTACGACCAATAGCAAACACAACACTTTCGCCTTGAATATGGTAGGTTTGTTTATCTTTATGGTATGTAACTACTTTGGTGTCTTTATCGACATCAGTAACATTTGCTAAAGGAATGATTTCGACATTTTGTTCAATTGCATGGATAAAACGATGCATTGTTTTTTGATTTTCATCGGTTCCTAAGTGTTTTACTTGAGCAGATTGAATGTGTAAATCATGTTTTAAGCAAAGTTGCTTGAGTGATGCATCGGGATAATATCGCTCTTTGGTTGCGCCAAATTGCTGCAAAATTTGATCTGCTTGCTCAATAGCATCCAACACAGTTTGAGAATCATAAAACTCTGTAAGCCATCCACCATACTCTGTAGAGATAATGTATTTTCCATCGGAATAAGCACCTGCACCAGCAAGACCTTCCATGATGGCACAATACTCACAATCAATGCATGACTTCACTTTTTTCTCAATAATAGGACATTTACGACGATCTAAAGAATGTCCTTTTTCAAGCAATGTGATGGAGAGTTCTGGATTGCTTTGCTTTAGTGTATAAGCCATCATAAGACCACTTATTCCACCACCAATGATAATAACGTCTGATTTTTTCATATCGCTCCTTAACGTAGTACCTTTATGTTGTTTGTATGTTTCACTTGGATTGGACTATGCTTAGTGATGTATTCCATTAATATATCTACCATGTCTTTTCCGGTATCAATAACAGTAGGTGCTTGTGCCACCATACCATAATCTCCACCACCAACAGCACGATAGTTGTTCATAGCTACTAAAAATGATTCATCATCTTGCACAGGTTTTCCTTGATAAGTGAGTGTTATAATTCTTTTGCCTACTGGATTACTAACCTTGATGGTGTACGCTACACCATCCATCATGTCATAGTTAAAGTGTTGTGGTTTAGGTGAAATATAAGTGGGATTAATATCAATGTCACCTTTATCATTAACGATGAAATACTGGGCACTATGTTCTAACATTTCTTTGACTTCTTTTCCACTTAGCTCTTTAACTACTAGCGTGTTTGGATACACATATGTACTAACTAAATCACGCATGCTAATTTTTTTATTTAACCCAATGGCATCATTAAACAAACTAGTAGCACTAAGCTGTGCGTTACTCACATCGAGTTGTACTTGGTTAATAAAGCTAACTAATGGATGTTTATGCAGTCGTGCTTGCTTTTGATCGTCAATACGTAGTGACTGATTGACATAACCAATCGGTTGATCTAACCAAATCTGTGTCTTTTCTTCGAGTGTTGCCAACGCTTGTACAACCTTAATATCCATGTCTTCGTGTTCGAATGTAATTAACTCACCATGCTTTTGTTTTGTTTGTGGATCAAATGTCACTTGCATCACTTGGGTAGCATTGTTTGCACATTGAAGGGCTAAAGTATTGTTTATCGTTGTGTTGATCGAGCGATGTTGATGACCAGTAAACAACACCTCAATATCATCTAACTTAGCAAGTTGTGAACCAACATTTTCACCGGTTAATCTTTCTGTTGGTTTATCGGTAAGTAAATCTCTTTCAAAACCACCATGATAGACAACAATAATGGTATCTACTTGATTCTTTAAATGTTCAATTTCTTTTTTTACAGTATCCACTACATCTAAAAAAGTAAAGCCTTCAATGTGAGAAGGTTGTTCCCAATGTAAAATGTAATCAGTCACGACACCAATGATGCCAAAAGTGATATTTGACACTGTTTTTATCGCACTTTTTCCAATCGGTTTATTCTGATAGAGAACATTAGTTGTAATGCATGGTGCATGCATGCTTTGCATGAAATTAAACAAAACATCTTTACCATAATTAAAATCATGGTTGCCTAAATTGTAATAATTGATTTTACAACGTGCAAAAACCTCTGACAAAGCATGAGGTTTTTTGTTTTCTTTATTTATGTATGTTAATAAAGGAGTACCTTGAAGTGCATCTCCGTTGTCGATGTAAAGAACATCATCACTTTCTCTTGCTTTCTTTAAATACGAAGAAAGTCGAGCAAGCCCCATAGGGTGTTTGCTGTTATCGCCATAGCGATGATCATAGATAACACCATGAATATCACTACTGACGATAAAACGTATCTTTTTCATTTCATCACCGGCATCATTATAACAAATACAACACACAATGTTAATGTTCTGTTAAAAGTTTTTGAAAATGTGTTGAAAGCGTTGAGGCAAAAGTTTTCATGTGATAGAATGCATACGTAGAGAAAACTACAGGAGGGAACCAATGAAAACATTTTTTAAATTGTTTGTAGTTGCTTTCTTGTTGTTTGGAGCATTAGCCGCTTGTACAACTGATGACAATGGCAATGATAATGGCTCTGAAGAACAAGTGATTGAAAACTTGGTTGTGTTGTTTGTACCAAGTCGTGACCCTGGATTAATTTTAGACGCTACTGAGCCTCTAAAAGATCTATTAATTACCAAATTAGGTGAAAGAGGGTTTACTGTAAATGAAGTAACGATTGAAGTTACTACAGATTACAACGCTGCAGGTGATGCACTTGCTGCAGGATCTGCACATGTCGGATTTTTACCAGGTGGAACATATGTTGCTTATGCCGATGATGGTGTTGAAGTTATTCTAGCCGCAACACGTGCTGGTTTAAACAAAGACAGTGAAAATGCTGCTGACTGGAACGATGGCGAGCCAACACTTGGCGAACCTGAAAACCAAGTTACGTATTACCGTTCATTAATTTATGCTGGACCAAGTGAGTATGGTAAAATGCTAGCAGAAAAAGTTAATAACGATGAAGAATTAACATGGGATGATGTTAATGGTGCACAATGGTGTGTATCCAATAGCCCAACTTCATCAGCTGGATATGTTTATCCAACAATGTGGTTATTAAACAACTTTGATAAGACAATTGCTGATTTAGACAAAGCACCAGTACCTGGTGGTTATGGTGAAATCGCCCAAGGTTTATCTGGCGGAACATGTGATGTGGGTGTTGGTTATGCTGACATTCGTCGTGACTATGGCGAAAGCTGGACTACAGAGTGGGAACGTGAAGAAGAAATTTGGGTTGAAATGCCAGTTATTGGTGTTACCGAAGGAATCTTTAACGATACAATTTCTGTAACATTAAACAATCCAGAAATGACTGATGAACTAAAAGTTGCTATTCAAGAAGCATTTATTGAAATCGGTCAAGATCCTGTTGGATTAGAGGCAATTTCTATTTATAATCATGAAGGTTATAAAGTAGTTACTGATTCTGATTATGATGGAGCTCGTGAAGCGCAAAGAATTGCACAAGGCAATTAACTAACCAGCGAGGCCTAGCCTCGCTTCTTTTTTTATTCTAGGAGGAATTATGATTCAGTTTAAAGATGTCACGAAAACATATCCTAATGGTGTATCGGCACTACGTGGTATAACCCTTGATATTGAACAAGGGGATTTTGTTGCTATTATCGGTTTATCAGGTGCTGGTAAATCCACACTATTGCGTACGATTAATCAAATGATCAAAATATCAACAGGTACTCTGCTGGTCAATGATATTGATGTTACTTCCTTAAAAGGGAAGAAGTTACGTCGATTCCGTCGTGATATTGGGATGGTGTTTCAGTCATTCAATTTAATCAAACGTACTACTGTTATTAAAAATGTGTTAGCGGCTCGTGTTGCGGACATGCCTTTTTATAAAAGTATGTTAGGTTTATATTCAAAGAAAGATCGAATGATTGCTTTAGAAGCATTGGATAAAGTAGGGATTTTAGAAAAAACATACACACGTGCTGATCAGCTTTCAGGTGGTCAACAACAACGTGTTGCTTTAGCTCGTACACTAGCACAAGAACCACAAATTATATTAGCCGATGAACCAGTTGCATCGTTAGATCCTGTTACTTCACATCAAGTAATGAGTGACTTTGTAAAAGTAAATAAAGACTTGAATATTACAGTTATTGCTAACATGCACCATGTGGATATTGCATTAAAGTATGCTCGACGAGTCATAGGAATAAAAGAAGGATTAATTGTGTTTGATGGTCCATCTTCAGACATTAATGAAGATATTTTAACTGAAATTTATGGAAGACAATTAAGTGAAGATGAATTGATGGGAGAGGAGTAAGACATGGAGAAGGTCAAACAACTTTTTAGACCCAAACCAATTGTTTTATCCAATGGCAAACAAGTTCAACCCAAACTAAATCCTATGTATTATATACTACCGATTTTAGTGTTTATTACAGTGTATAGCATGAACATCACTCGATTTAGTTTTGCGACATTGATTGCTCGTGGTGAACAATTTTGGATTATTGTGAGTCGTATGATTCCGCCAAATTTCGCTTACTTTTCAAATGTTGTTAATCCACTTATCGCCACTTTAATGATGAGTGTAGTTGGGACATTAGTTGGCGTTATTTTAGCACTACCGATGGCGTATGCTTCAAGCACAACGATGAATCAAAGCAATGTGTTTCGTGGTATTACAAAAGCTATATCCAGTGTGCTACGTACTTTACCGGTATTAGTCTTAGCGTTAATTTTTAGGATTATTTTTGGTCCAGGTACCTTTGCAGGTACAGTAGCGATTGCACTGTTTACCTTTACGATTATGACAAAAATGTTTTTTGAACTTATCGATACTGCAGATTTAGGACCTTTTGAAGCATTGCTTTCAAGTGGTGCCAATCGTATCCAAGCCTTTTGGGCTGCTATTATGCCTCAACTTTGGGGTCAATATTACTCATTAGCGTTGTATAACTTTGAAATGAATATTCGTAATGCAGCCATTTTAGGGTATGTTGGTGCTGGTGGTATTGGTATTATATTAAATGAACGTTTAGCATGGCGAGTTTATCCTGATGTAGGAATGATTTTGTTGGTGCTTATGGTTACGGTATTGATCATTGAAAATATTTCCCGTACCATTAGAAAGAAGTTGTTATGATGAGTAAAAAGAAACTAACGGTCCAAGAGGTTTTAGAAAACGCTCCAAAATCATGGCCACTTAAAGTCGCAATCACATTATTTTTTATCATCATACTTATGATAGCCAACAATTACATTAGTTACAATGGTTTAACTGATACTGGTGTTCGTGTTGCTCGCAATATTTTAAGAAGTATTTTTTCACCGAACATGGATTATCTTTTTAATTTTAGTTCTAGAAGCGCAGTACCGTTTTTACTGTTGGAAACAACAGCGATTGCATTTTTAGGAACCATTATTGGTACTGTTATTTCAATACCAATCGCATTTTTATCTTCTCGTAATATCGTTCCTAAATGGATGGCAAGTATCGGGGTTTCCATTATTGTTGTCATTCGTACTTTTCCAGCGGTTGTTTATGGACTTATGTTTATTCGTGTTACAGGACCTGGAGCTTTTACAGGGGTATTAACCTTATCTGTCGCTAGTATAGGTATGATTGCGAAATTGTTTATTGAAGTTATTGAAGATTTAGATCCTGGAATTATTGAAGCGTTGGATGCTTCTGGGTGCAATACGATTCAAAAAATCCAATATGGCATTATCCCACAATTATTAAGTAATTTTGCGTCAACCGCCATTTATCGTTTTGAAATTAACGTTAAATACGCAACGATTTTAGGTATGGTTGGTGCTGGTGGTATTGGTGCGCCGCTTATCTTTGCTATTAACGCTTTTAGATGGAGCGATGTAGGAGCCTTGCTTATTGGTCTAATTTTGTTAGTATTGGTAATAGAAGCTGTTTCAACGAAGATTCGTTCAAAACTAGCAACAGGAGAGTAAAACATGAAACAACAAATTTCAGCAACATCCCACTTTAAAAATGAAGGTTTTGAAGGGGAGTTAGAATTAAAAGAAGGAAGCATTGAAATTGGGATTGGCCCAAAACAACTAAGCCCATATCGTATGTTACAAGGTGCATTGATGGCTTGTTTTCATTCTACCTTTATGGATATCATCACAAAGAAAAAACAGTCCTTTGAAAGTGTTACCTATAAAACATCGGGTGAAAAACGTGAGGATGTTCCTACAACTATTGAAACAATGCATATTGATATTTACATTAAGGCTGGTTCTAATGAATTAGCGATAGAAAAAAGTTTCGCTTTAGCAGCAAAAGTTTGTTCAGTATATCAAACATTATCAAAAGTTGCGGATATGAGTTATTCGATTCATTTTGAGTAAGATGTTCTTTATGTTGATATGAATTTGGTGTACACTATTTGTAGATAAAAATAAAGAGGGATTTATGTCATATCGTATCAACAAAGCGTACAAAAAAATACATTTACGTCCTGCACAACAAATTGCGCTAAGTTTTTTAGCATTAATTGTTGTTGGGACTTTTTTATTGTCTTTACCCATCTCACAAGCAAGCAACGATGTATCCTTAATTGATAACATCTTTACAGCAACTTCTGCTGTATGTGTAACAGGACTAGTCACTAGAGTACCACTGGAAACTTATTCCTTGTTTGGTCAAAGTGTCATTATGTTGCTTATGCAATTAGGTGGGTTAGGGTTAATGACCATTATTGCAATATTTTTAATGGCGATCGGTGGACGATTAGCGCACTCTGAAAAAATGGTGATGAAAGAAGCAATGCCACGAAGTACGATCAATGAAATAGGGTCGTTTATTGGGTTTATTGTGTTGTATACGTTTATCTTTGAGTTAATAGGAGCTATAGCTTTAATGTTTCGTTTTATTCCTCAGTTTGGAGTAGGACAAGGCATCTTTAAATCGTTTTTTATTAGTGTATCAGCTTTTTGTAATGCTGGATTTGATGTTTTAGGTGCTACAAGTTTAATGGCGTATCAATCGGATGTGCTTGTTAATGTTGTTGTCATGGTGTTAATTATTATGGGTGGTCTTGGTTTTAGTGTTTGGTTTGATTTAACTAAATCCGCAAACTCCATCCTTAAACATCGTAAGCAATCTCGACGCATTATTCAGCATTTACAATTACACATTAAACTTGTGTTGTATGTTACCTTTGTGTTGTTAGTGGTTGGTTGGGTGTTTATTTTTATTAGCGAGTTTAACAATGTCGCAACCTTAGGTCATTTACCATTGCATGAAAAGCTGTTAGTCGCTCTGTTTCAATCGACGACCTTACGTACGGCTGGCTTTTCAACCATTGATATAGGAGCAATGCGTCCGGTTAGTTTAGTACTTATGATGTTGTTTATGTTTATTGGTGGATCACCTGGTGGTACCGCAGGTGGTATTAAAACAACGACCTTTGCAGTCATTGTGTTAATGATTATTACTGAAATATCCAATCGTGAAAAACTTGTTTTATTTAAACGTTCCATACCAATAGATGTGTTTAAACGCGCTTTAGCGGTTGCACTACTTGGGTTTAGTATTGTAACTATTGGCTTAATGGCTTTACTTGTTAGTGATCAAGCAGATTTTCTAATGAGTATGTTTGAAGTATTTTCTGCTTTTGGTACGGTTGGACTTAGTATGGGTTTAACAGATAGCTTGACAAATACAGGTAAAGTTGTCATTATAATTCTGATGTTTATTGGTCGTATTGGTCCAGTTGCTCTAGCGTATTCATTAAAACGAAATTATGGACGTCGAACTGCCGATAAACTTGAGTATCCAAGTGGACAAGTAATCGTAGGATAGGAGGATAAAAGATGAGTAAAAAGAAAATATATGCTGTTTTAGGACTTGGGATCTTTGGTTCTACGGTTGCTAAAACATTAAGTGAGTTTGATAATGATGTGATCGCTCTTGATAAAGAAATCGAGAATGTGGATCGTATCAGTGAGTTTGTTACCGAGGCGGTGACAGGAGATTTTACAGATTTAGAACAATTACGTGCCATTGGCATCGGTGATTGTGATGTGGCTATCGTAGCTACAGGATCAAGATTAGAAGAGAGCATTATGGCGATCATGAACCTACGCGAACTAGGTGTTCCTTTTATTCTTGCCAAGGCCAAAAATAAAACATACCGTGAAATTTTACTTAAAATTGGTGCAGATAAAGTTGTTCGTCCTGAAAAAGAGATGGGTGAACGTGTCGCAAAACAATTAATGAGTCGCAACGTTGTGGATATGATTGACATTGATGATGCTTATAGTGTCATTGAAATGTATCCACCAAAAAAATGGGTAAACAAAACCTTAAAAGACTTAGATTTGCGCAATAACTTTGGTATTAATGTACTGGGCATTCGTAAAGCACAAGGTGCGCGCTTATCCATTTCACCAGGACCTGATTATGTAATTGAAGAAAATGATCAGTTGTTGGTGATTGCAGAGACAGCCGTGTTTGAGCAACACGAATACTTAGGTAAATTGTAAAACGGTTCGCCGTTTTTTTATTGGAAAGGATGCTACGATGGCAATAGTTAAAATTGGCGTGGGTTGTAACGTTGGTGCACAAGTCGATGGTACTCAACATGCAGCACAAGTGGCTGCGACTTGGATTAAAAAACCAGATGTTATGATAGTTCAAAATCGTCAACTTGGTGAAGATGATCATTATTTGTATGTGATCAAAGATGTTATCACACAAGTTCAAACCCATGTAAAACAAAGCATAGATAATGATACATTTCCACTTGTCATTGGTGGTGATCATTCCATTGTTATGGGATCATTGCCATACAAAGAAGATACATTAGTTGTTTGGATTGATGCTCATCCAGATTTAAATACATTTGAGACATCGCTAACCAATCACATTCATGGCATGCCCTTGGCGCATTTATTAGGGCATGGCGATAGTAGACTGCTTGATGTCATTGCAAAACCTGTGTTAAGTGATGATCAAGTTGTCTTACTAGGCATACGAGATATAGACAAAAAAGAGCAAGAGTTTATAGATCAACATAAGTTGCGTGTCATTGATGTTAAACAAAGCAATGATAGCATCATTAAAGAACTGCTAGATTATGCAAAAAATTACAAAAACATTCACATAAGCTTTGATATAGACAGCATCGATCCTGAGTATGCACCAGGAGTAAGTACTCCAGTAGCGGATGGCATTTCAGTTTCATTAGCTTTAGACTTGTTACATGGTTTATTTAGTACAGACAAAGTGATATCGATGGATATTGTGGAGTTTAATCCACTTGTCGAAACACGCTCAACAGTGAATGTCTTAAAACAACTAGTTAGTGTAGTAGAACATTACAACGATTAAATGATGGAGGAAGTTGATGAACAAGGCCGATAAAATTTTCTTAGCCATTATACTTGTTCTTTCGGTTGCTTTATATGGAAGCATTCAATTTTTAGTGAGTGCCGCAACTTCCGATCTTAAGGTTGCTGTAGTAACCTACAAAGATAGAGAAGTACTTCGTATTGATATGTCAGTAGATAACACATACACCGTAGATGGAACCTTAGGTGATGTCATTATTGAAGTAAAGGATAACAAAATTCGTGTCCAAGAAGAAACTTCTCCATACAATATTTGTTCCATTCAAGGTTGGGTAGAGTATGCACGAGTTCCAATTGTGTGTTTACCTAATCATATTATGATTCTAATTGAATCTGCCGTAGATCAAGATGATGAGGATATAACCGTTCGATGAATAGAAAACAACGTGTACGTAAAATGACGCTCGTTACAATGTTGTTAGCAATGAGCATTGTTTTTCATATGTTAGAACCAACTATTCCTTTACCTGTACCCGGTGTAAAACTTGGGTTAGCTAATATATTTGGCTTAATTGCACTTTTTTTGTTTGGTGTAAAGGAAATGTTAGGAATCAATTTCATGCGTGTGTTGATTGCTTCTTTACTTAGAGGCATTATTTTTGGTACAGGTTTTTGGTTGTCTTTATCAGGTGTATTTTTAAGCAGTATGGTTGTCATCTTCTTTTATCGATATTCAAAATTGTCCTTAGTTGGACTTTCGATGGCAGCTGCTGCCTTTCATAATGTTGGCCAAATTTTAGCGATTATCGTAATTTGGTCGTCCATCTTTCTCATTTATTGGTTGCCACCCATGATTTGGCTGAGCATACCAACCGGTATCTTAACAGGTACTCTAGCAAAGGAATCCATACGACGCGTCGACAAGAGCAAGATGGATGCAGTATTGGGGTATAGTAAACGACGCGACTAAGCGAGTAAAACATGAAACAATTTGCATTTATTTATGATCATATGCAACACAACAAAGCTAAAATGTTTTTGCTTGTTTTTTCAGGCATCATGGTGGTGGCTTTTACGCTTCTCACACCACTGTTTTTCTCTTACTTTATTGATACCATTATTGGTGGTCAATCAAGTAACAACACCTTTTTTAATCAACTCATTGAGTGGATTGGAGGTATGGATGTCATACGAAATAACTTGTGGATAGCAGGTGTGTTGCTCTTTAGTTTTAGTTTAATTTCAGGCCTTTTTATGGTCGTTAGAGGGTATTTAAATGGCGCAATTAGTGAAGATGTAGTATTAAACATTCGACATGAAATGTTTGATCACATTTCTAAATTGCCCTATGGTGTGTTTGTCACACACAAATCGGGTGACTTGATTCAACGATGTACATCCGATATTGATTTAATTCGTCGCTTTATTGCGGCACAAGTGTCAGAATTTGTGTATGCCACTTCGATGGCTATTCTTTCTGCCACTATCTTATTTTCCATCTTTGCACCACTTGCATGGATATCGATCATTTCCTTACCGATTATTTTCTTTTTTGCGTTTGTGTTTTTTAAGAAAATGCAAGATGCTTTTAAAGCAAGCGATGAATCGGAAGCGGATATGAGTAGCACCATTCAAGAAAATTTAAATGGTGTGTATGTTGTTAAAGCATTTAACCAACAAGCTCAAGAAATGGAAAAGTTCACAAAAAAGAACGCAACCTTTCGAGATTTAACGTTTCGACTCATTCATTTGTTAGCCATGTATTGGTCTATTTCTGACTTTTTATGTTTGCTTCAAATCATGGTTGTGGTTGTGTCTGGTATTCATTTTGCTTTAAGTGGTGATATTAGTGTTGGGCAGTATTTTGTGTTTGTTAGTTATGTATCCATGGTGCTATGGCCAATTCGTAACCTTGGTCGTATTTTATCCGACATGGGTAAAGTGAGTGTTGCTGTAGATCGTTTACAAGAGATACTAGATGCTCCTAAAGAAGACATTGAAAGTGGTAGTAAACCAACTATTAAAGGGAATATTGTTTTTGATCATGTATCCTTTCGCTATGATGATGGAGTTGAAGATGTCTTAAACAACATTAGTTTCTTTATTAATGCAGGAGAAACAATTGCCATTATGGGACCGACAGGTTCAGGTAAATCATCGTTGGTTCACTTACTGACGAAGCTCTATGCACCGACTAGTGGTACTATCATGATGGATGATACAAACATAAAGGATATTGCACTCAAGCATATTCGAAAAAACATAAGCATTGTCTTGCAAGAACCGTTTCTTTTTTCACGGTCTATTAAAGATAATATAAAAATTGCAATGCCTGATGCATCGGATGAAAAAATCATGGAAGTGGCTAAAATTGCCAACATGGATGATGTTATTGCGTCATTTGAAAAAGGGTATGATACGCTTGTTGGTGAAAAAGGGGTAACTCTTTCTGGTGGACAAAAACAACGATTAGCGATTGCACGAGCAATTTTAGCGGATGCACCGATTCTCGTCTTTGATGATTCTCTTTCAGCAGTCGATGCACAAACAGACGCTGAGATTCGTGAAGCATTAAAAAACATTTCACAACAAGTCACAACCTTAATTATTACCCACCGTATTAACTCAGCGAAAGAAGCTGATCGAATACTAGTTGTAGATCAAGGACAAATTGTACAAGAAGGCACTCACCAAGAGCTGCTTTTACAAGATGGCTTGTATCAACACATTGCGAAAATTCAAGAAAGCGAGGAAACAGTATGAGTACATTTACTGAACAAACCTACGATACCTCGTCATTAAATATTTCCTTATGGAAGAAAATATTGGCTTTACTTTGGATCCATAAAAAGACTATTTTTGTATTGTATGGATTTATGATTGCCTTAGCGATAGGGGATGTTTTATTTCCACTACTTAATCGTTTTGCAATCGATGAGTTTATTATTGGAAATCGATCTACAAACTATATTCCATATTTTATTGGTGTGTATGGAACATTAGTAGTTGTGCAGTCGGTTGTTGTGTATGGCTTTATTCGTACCGCAGGCAAAATTGAAACAGCCTTTGCGTATGATGTGCGTCAAAAAGCATTTAAAAAACTACAGGAATTGTCATTCTCTTATTATGATAAAACACCATCAGGATGGATTATGACACGTATGACATCTGATATTCAGCGATTAAGTGATATCTTATCGTGGGGATTAATGGACATGGTATGGGGATTATCCCTCATGGTCGGTATTAGTGTAGTAATGCTTATTATTAACTGGCAAATGGCCCTCATTATTTTGATGGTAATTCCATTTTTAGCGATGGTAAGCATGTACTTTCAAAAACGAATCTTGCTTACTTATCGTGATGTACGAAAAGTTAACTCGAAAATCACCAACGACTTCTCTGAAAACATCTTAGGTGCTAAAACAAGCAAATCCATGGCTATTGAGGATATTCACTTTGCTAACTTTACAAAAAACACGACAACAATGAAAGAACGTTCCATTAAGGCGGCACTATTAAGTGCGCTGTTTATGCCGATTGTTATGGGACTTGGTTCTCTAAGTAGTGCAGGACTACTTGTGTATGGTGGTCAACAAGTGTTAGTGGCAGGATTAGGGTTTGGTACACTGATGTTGTATACCCAATATGTCTCTCATTTCTTTGAACCACTACGTAACATTGCTCGTTTACTAGCAGAGCTACAACTAGCACAAGCGTCCGCTGAGAGGGTACTATCCCTTTTATCTAGTGAACCTGATGTGGTGGACTCTCAACACGTTATCCAACAGTATGGAACCATATTAGAACCAAAAAAAGAAAACTATCCAACCATGGTAGGGAATGTAAAGTTTAAAGATGTGACCTTTTACTACAACCAAGCAGAGCCTGTGTTAACAAAGTTTAATTTACAAGTAAAGGCAGGCCAAACCATTGCCCTTGTTGGTGAAACAGGATCAGGTAAAAGCACCATTGTCAATTTGCTTTGTCGTTTCTATGAGCCTAAAGAAGGTGTCATTGAAATTGATGGGGTAAACATTCAACATCGTAGTTTAGGTTGGTTACACTCTAATTTAGGGTATGTGCTTCAAGATCCACATTTGTTTATTGGGACTATCAAAGAAAACATTGCGTATAGTAAACCAGATGCGAGTGAACAAGACATTATTGAAGCCGCAAAAATTGTCAATGCCCATGACTTTATTATGAAGATGGAGCATGGTTATGATAGTGATGTTGGTGAAGGAGGAAGTCGCTTATCCACAGGAGAGAAGCAATTAATATCCTTTGCACGTGCGTTGCTTGCAAACCCTGCTTTGTTTGTGTTAGATGAGGCAACAGCATCAATTGACACTGAAAATGAACGTGTTATTCAAGATGCAATATCCAATGTATTAAAAGATCGCACTGCCTTTGTAGTAGCGCATCGATTAAGTACGATTGTAAGTGCTGATGTTATTGTTGTGATTGATCATGGTAAGATTATTGAAAAGGGAACACACCATCAGTTGATGGCTAACAAACAACAGTATTATCGATTGTACACCAATCAATTTAAAGACAATAGTTAATGATTAAGAGGTTAAAAAAAGCGTCCTTTGCAACAAGGGACGCTTTTACTTAGTTTATGTTTAGTTTATGTTGTGGCTTGTTCACTGAGAACTTTCTCATCAGCGTTGTATCGCTCTATGTCAAGTTCACCAACACGTTTTGCGCTAATTACTCCAGCAAGCATAGATCCAGAAACATTTAAGGCTGTACGTGCCATGTCAATGAGTGGTTCAATGGCAATGAGTAAGCCAACCAATCCAACCGGTAAGCCCATAGCGGAAAGTACCGTTAGTGCCGCAAAGGTAGCACCACCACCAACACCTGCAATACCAAAGGAACTAATGGACGTAATTAAGATCAATCGAACAAAGAAACTAATATCCATTGGAATGTTTAAACCAATCGCAATCATAACGGCAAGCATGCCAGGATAAATCCCTGCACAACCGTTTTGTCCAATGCTTGTACCAAGAGAAGCAGAAAGATTGGCAACTCCAGGAGAAACCCCAAGCTTATCTACTTGTGTTTCAACATTGATTGGTAATGTTCCAGCACTAGAGCGTGATGAAAAGGCAAAGGTTAATGGTACACTTGCTTTCTTTAAGAAAGTAAGTGGGTTTAGTTTGTACGCCATTAAAATGAGTAAATGAATGACAAACATAATAAAGATGGCAATATAAGATGCCCCAACAAACTCAATGAGTCTAAAGATCTCCGAGAAGTTAGAGGTGGAAACAAAGCGTGATAATAATGCAAAGATTCCATAAGGTGTTAAACGAAGGACCATCGTTACCATTCGCATCACAACATCATGAAGAGTGTTTAACAGTTGTGTAAACTGCTGTGCACTTTCTGGTTTTTTCTTGCGAAGTCCAATGGTAGCGACCCCTAAAAAGGCTGCAAAAAAGACAACCGATAAGGTTGCGGAAGATCCTTGTCCACTCATGGCATAAAAGATATTACGAGGAATAATTTCCATGATCTGTTGGGGGATAGGACGAGATTGAAAATCAATCAACGTATTTTCTAAGGTTTCTGAACGTGCTTGTTCAGCTTGACCAGCCATTAGTTGACTTGAATCAAGATTAAAGGCACCAGCAACACCAGCACCAACCGCCGCTGAAAGCGCAGTGGTGAATAGTAAGATGGCAATAATCGAAGTAGCACTCTTTTTAAGAGATTCACTGCTTTGATTGACGATTGAGGTTGTAATTGCCACAAACACCAGTGGAATAACAATCATGTTTAATAAACGAACATACCCTGAACCGATAATGCTTATCCATGTATTGGATGCTTGTACAACCTCTGAGTCAACAGTGAAAATAAGTTGTAGTGCACCTCCAAAGGCTAGTCCTAGCACTAGTGCGATTAAGACACGTTTGCTAAAGGACACATATTTCTTTTGCATTCTATATAGCAAAACAAGTATTGCTGTAGCTACAAGTAACACAAGTATTGTAAGTAGTGTGTTCATAACTTTCCTCCTACACTATTGTTAAAAACCAAAACAATGTAACAAGTTCATTGATAATAGTACCGTGAAATAAAAAAACTTTCCCCTCATTTAGAGGTGAAAGTATTCTTCCACGGTTCCACTCTATTTCCTATTGCTAGGCAACTTTTGATAGAAATCTATCCTTTGCGATATCGGGCAATCCCGCTGAAGCCTACTGTTAGTTTCGGTTCAGTACTCAAAGAGGCATTTCCACAAACTTCCCTTAAAATTCTTTCACCAATGAATTTCTCTCTAAGAAGGTTAGCGTTGTGTACTTTTCTTATCATCGTAACGTTGTATGTTTTGTTTAACAGTTTATAATATAAACCACATTTTTTAACAAGTCAACGAATATTATCTTTGTGAATTAAAATTCGTAACTTACACAGTGGAGGGATTTCTTTCAAACATATATGTTAAAAAACAGTGAAATTTGATATGATAAGGCAGTGAGTGAGGTATTTTATGCGATTACATGTTCAACATCTTTATCCTATTCAAGATGACCTAGATTTAAAAATATTCAACAACCATAATACCAATCGTCCAATGACGATTTTAGACCGTATGTTAGCGTTGTTGGTTGAATTAGGTGAATGTGCCAATGAGACACGTTGTTTTAAATATTGGAGTGTTAAAAGTCCGAGTGAAAAAGAGGTTATTGCCCAAGAGTTTGTGGATGGGATTCACTTTCTACTTTCATTAGGAATTGATTTGCATCAACCAGTTGATGTGGTGCAATCTCAAGAAATTGTTGGTAGCTTAAGCGATCAATTTATTAGTGTGTTTGAGGCAATTATTGCACTAAGTAAACACTTTGATGCTCATCACTATGAAAATGCATTTTCACTATATTTAGGTTTAGCTGATAAACTAGACATTACGGAAGATGAGATTGAAGAACATTATCAACGAAAAAACCAAACCAATCATAAGCGACAAGCTGAAAATTACTAAAAGAAGGAGATTTTATGAGTAAACATTTTTGGGATGATATTCTTGATCACACGATGATTGAGGAATTTGTACAAGCCGATGGTATTGCTTCTAATGAAAAAGCAGTATCTCGTATTATGAAAAAATATGTAGAGGGATCGGTCGATGAAGTTAGTTATGATAATTTAGGATCGATTGCATTTACAAAAAAAGGAACTGAAGATCTTACGTTGATGTTTGCTGGACACATTGATGAAATTGGGTTTTTAGTAAAAAACATTGATGATGATGGTTATATTTACTTACATCCAGTAGGTGGTTGGTGGCCACATGTGTTGCTTGGTTCTTTAGTCACTATTACAACAGAGCAAGATAAAAAATACATTGGAGTTGTAGGATCGCAAGCACCACATGGCATGAAGCCAGAAGTAAGAAAACAAGTGATGGAACTTAAAGATGTGTTTGTGGATATTGGTGTTGATAACAAGCAAGCAGTTCTTGATTGTGGGATTCAAATTGGAGATATGGTAACTCCTAAATCAGAATTTGTGACCTTAGCTGATCCTAATTACTTAGCCGCAAAAGCATGGGATGATCGTATTGGAGCGTTAATTGTGGCGCAAGTGATGCGTAATCTAAAAGATGTACAAACAGCCGCTACGATTGTTGGTGTTGGTACTGTACAAGAAGAAGTTGGGTTACGTGGTGCTAAAACGGCAGCATACAAAGTAAAACCAGATGTTGCGATTACATTGGATGTGACGATTGCCGATGATACACCAAAAGGGGATAAGCGCATTAAAATGGGTAAAGGTATTACCATTGAAATTGGTGATGCGAGTCACTTTGGTCATCGTAAGTTAGTTTCACACATGAAAGAATTAGCGAAAGAGATGGGCTTTGATGTTCAATTAGAGCTAATGACAGGTGGTGGAACCGATAGTGGTGAGATTCATAAATCGATGGATGGCGTTATGGCAATAACGGTTTCGATACCTTCTCGTTATATTCATTCTCATTATGCGATTGTACATAAAAAAGATGTTCAACAAACCATTGAGCTGCTTACACGCTTTTCAAAAGAGTTAAATACAACACTGTTTAACAAATTAAAACAAGTTGATTAAGAAACCTTCGGGTTTCTTTTTTTCATTGGCATGTTTTTTCTGATATAATATAGCGGAAATGAAAAAGATAAAACGATATGAAGCAATCTTATTGGTAGTACTTGTACTCGCTGATTTGATTAGCAAACAACTGATTAGCCAAAACATGGCTTTAGGAGAATCCATCGATGTGATAGATGGTTTTTTTGCCATAACCTATGCAAAAAACACAGGAGCAGCTTGGAGTATTTTACAAGGACAGATGACGTTCTTTTATATCATCACGATTTTTGCACTTCTTTTTTTAACAGGCTGGCTTTATAAAACCGACTATACTGATAAATTGATGCGGTTTTCCTTGGTGTTATTGATTGCTGGAACACTTGGTAATTTCTATGATCGAATTGTGTTTCAATTTGTCCGTGATTTTTTGGATTTCATTATTTTTGGTTATGATTTTCCGATTTTCAATGTCGCCGATAGTGCCCTAACCATTGGGGTTGTCTTATTAATGGTGGATGTCATCATACAGGAGTATAACAATGCTAAAAGAAATCGAACATAATATCGACGAAAATCAAGTGAACATGCGTCTTGATGTGGTTGTCAAAGAAATTGCCAATATTTCCCGTTCATACGCCCAAAAGTTAATTAATCAAGGGCTTGTGTGGGTTAATGATACACAAATGTCAAACTCGTATAAAGTAAGTGAAGATGATACCGTGCTTGTTCAAATACCAAAAAGTGAAACATTAGAGTTAGTACCAGTAAACATGAACTTAGATGTCGTCTATGAAGATCACGATGTCATTGTCATTAACAAACCCGTCGGAATGGTTGTCCATCCAGCACCTTCTTATGATAAACCAACGCTTGTGGAAGGTTTGTTGGCTCACTGTGATGATTTATCATCCATTAATGGCGTTGCTCGTCCTGGGATTGTGCATCGTATTGATAAAGATACTTCTGGATTATTGGTGGTGGCGAAAAATGATCATGCACACGCACATTTAAGCAAACAAATTCAAGATAAAAGCATGCAACGTGTGTATCATACACTAGTTCATGGACAAGTCTTTCCCGATCATTTTAACATTGATGCGCCAATAGCTCGCGATCCACTAAATCGTCAAAACATGACTGTCACGGATAAAAATGCGAGAAAAGCATTAACCAATGTGTTAGTACTAGAGCGGTTTGATCAAGCATCACTCTTAAAATGCACATTACAAACAGGGCGTACTCATCAAATACGGGTACACATGCAATTTATTAATCATCCCATTTTCCATGATCCAAAATATGGAAAACGAAAAGATAAAAAAACAGGTCAGCTGTTGTGTGCGAAAGAATTATCGTTTATTCATCCAAGCACCAACCAACCGATGCATTTTGAAGTTGATTATCCAAGTGAGTTTAGTGATATGATTGATCAACTTAGAAAGGAAAGGATATGACCCAACAAAAAGACCAAAGCTTATGGAAGTTAGTACACTACTTTGTTTCACTCAAAAACTATTCCTTTGTTCAAGTTCAAGACATTAAAGATGAAGTGTGGTTAACCAATCCAGAGCATCCAAAATATCCAATTATTCGGGTGTCACCAAGTTCAATTAACGCAACTTTTTTTGAAAAAGATCGTATTCAAGTTATTTATAAAGCGATCGCAAAACATCATAAAACAGATAAAAAACTATTAGACATCCATACAAAAGTGGAAGAAGATGAAGAATACGATGATGAGTTTATTCAAGTTAGTTTAAATGAGAAGACCACCTCGATTCCTGATTTTTTATTAAACACATTTGATGATATTAAGATGGCATTCAGTCAAGATTTTAATGGCAAGCAAAAGTTAAAAATTGATGAAGCCTTTTCGAAAACAAAACGGAAAAAACCATCGTTTTTTGAAATGGTACCGCCAATGACGTTAGTGTTTTTAGCATTAACGATTGCGGTATTTACGGTGTTGCGATTACTAACGTTGCGCTATGAAGATCCTGTGGCTGTATCGATCCTTCTAGGTAGTTACTATAAAATATTTGTCGTTACTAACTATGAATTTTGGCGGTTTCTTACTGCTGGATTTGTACACATAGATTTTTTCCATATCTTAATTAACAGCATTGCCCTTATTAACTTAGGGACCATTACCGAAAAGATATTTGGTCAAGTGAAGTTTACGATTATTTTATTAGTATCCATTGTTGTTGGTACTGTCTTTGTCTTTGTCGGTCAAGGCAACAGTGTTGTCGTTGGTTCTAGTGGTGGACTTTATGGTTTAATGGGTGCTTTGCTTGTGTACACCTTTGAAAGTGGCATGATCAAACAACCGCTAGTTCGTAGTCAATTTATTCGAATCTTACTAATCAATTTGATGATTAGCTTACTACCTTCAGTTAGTTTGCTAGGTCACTTAGGTGGCTTTGTGGCTGGGGTATTGTTGGCCATCATATTTTCTCAATCCAAGCGTTGGGCAGCTATTCGTGCGCACACGAAAATTGCCTTTATTGGCTTGATCGCTTTGTTAGTGATGATGATAGCCGTTGATGATAATAATCGTCCATACTATTTAATAACCGATCAACGAGTTATTGAGTATGCAAGAGATTTAAATTGGGATTGGTATGCAAATAATTTAGAAAATAATCTGATTAACTATTATGGAGGTAACTATTTTGAAACGCCATAATGTGTTAAATTGGGATGATTATTTTATGGGGCTTGCGCATTTATCCGCGCAACGTTCAAAAGATCCATCCACTCAAGTAGGGGCATGCATTGTTAATTTAGATAAAAAAGTAGTTGGTATTGGATACAATGGTTTTCCAACAGGATTAAGTGATGATGATTTTCCATGGGAAGTCGATGATCAATACGATCAGTCAAAATATGCTTATGTGGTACACGCTGAGTTAAACGCTATTTTAAATGCCACACAATCGTTGCATGGTTGTAGTATTTATGTTTCACTTTTCCCTTGTAATGAATGTGCTAAAGCAATTATTCAAAGTGGTATTAAAAAAATTGTGTACGAAGATGATAAATACGCAGATAGTGCAGCGGTAAAAGCAAGCAAAAGAATGTTAAGGGCAGCTGAGGTAGAGCTGATTCAATTAGATCATCAAGTAGAAGTTGATGTAACCATTAAAAAATGACGAACTCCGTCATTTTTTTAGTTTTTCTTGTATTTTTTGCGTGTTTTTAAAGTGCATCTTCGCTACTTTATCTAGTATCGGCCATCCATATTGCTTCACTACTTGAACACCACAATTATCTACCTCATCACTAGCTCCTTTTAATAATGGGAGCTTAAGTTGACTTTCAAGTTGATCAAGTGCCTTTAAAAAAGAAGCACGTGCTAAGATAGCCGCAATAGCCACTCCAATATATTTACTTTCGGCTTTAGTTTCAAATTGAATGTTTCTTACGATGCTTTCTTGATCATGTAAATATTGGTAGTAGTTTTTTTCAGGTGTAAACTGATCCACGATGATTTTTGGGGTAAGTTTGATTTTCTTTACTAGATGAAGCAGTGCTTGATTGTGTAGTTTCGCTTTAATTTGGTTCATGTTTTGTGTTTCATGAAGTTGGTTGTATTTACGATTATCTAGCACAAGCAAACTAAAAGCGACGATAGGGGTTAACTCTTTGGCAAGTTGCACTACTTGTGCATCACTCATGGTTTTGCTATCACGGATAGGTAAGTGTTTAACTAGTTCACGTGTTTTATGATCAATGTATGCACTACAAACAACAATCGGACCAAAGTAATCACCAGTACCTACTTCATCAGAACCGATATGATCAAAAAATGGTGTTTCTTGATAACCAAAAAGGGTTGCCATTTCTTTCGCTAGTGCACCTGCAAAAACAACTTTTTTGGAGGTATAAATACTGATGGTGCAACCATCGATTTTAATGAGCGCATCCATGTATGGATTAGCAGAAGGCACGATGTTGTTTTCATACGTCTTTTTTAGTCGTGCTATGGCTTGCTCATGCAAGGTTAATGTTAACATCGGATTGTTTTTCATATGCAGATATTGTAGCATATAATTGTGTTAAAACTTAAAATAAAGTATGATAGAAACGGTGATAAAGATGGAAATAGCTCAAAGTGTAATAACACTCATTAACCCAATAATAATAGGCTTTTTATTAGTGGTGGCATTTTTAGGATATAAAAGCGGTCTTTTGTTGCAAGTATTTGGTTTATTAAATGTCGTAATAAAGATTATTGTGGCATGGATATTTGCACCTATAGTCGCTCGAGTTTTTGTGTTATACAACCCTGATTTAGGAATGCTAAATGAATCAGCACTTGATGAATTATTAGCACAACAAGTAAATACAGTATTATGGTTTGTCATTATTTATGTTGGTTTAAGCGTGTTATTTTTACTAGTGAAACCATTGTTAAAAACAGCAGGGAAGTTACCACTTGTTAAAACTGTCAATCAAATGTTAGGCTTTCTTTTTGGTTTAGTAAAAGGAGTTGTGTACTTATTGATTGTTGTCTTTTTATTATCAACACCATTGTTTGTTAATGGAAGAGAAGCAGTTGAGCAAACCTATTTATCCAACATTGAAGAAAGTGCACCATTAGCCTTTGATGTTTTTAGTGATTGGGCTAGCTCTTCACCAGCACTTGCTCGATTAATGGCAGGTGAACTTTTAAGTGAACAAGACACACAAGCTATACAAGAGTGGCTTATTAAACAAGAATTAGAGGCGGACGTAATTTCCGATATATTAGAAAGATTACCGACAAGCGATGAATAAATGGCAAAAAGCATTAGAATACGATCGTATTATTGAACAAATCGCACAGTATTGTGCGTTTAGTTTGTCCAAAGAAAAAATAGAAACACTACAACCGTTTTTTACACAGCGGTTGATTGAGCGTGAAAACAAGAAAACACAAGATGCGATGAATTTTATGTTAGCTGGATGTGATACTTCTTTAAGTGGAGTTAGTGATGTTAGTGCTTCAATTATTAAAGCAAGTAAAAATGCGACGCTAACGATTGAAGAAATGGTAAAGATAAACAAAGTCAATCATGTTGTGATGCGTTTTATCAAAGCGGATAAAAGTGCAGATGCATTTTATGTGTATGATTATATTGATAGTTTAGCGATTTCACCAGCACTAGTAGCTAAAATTGATCAAAGTTTTTCCAATAATTACGACATGCTAGATAGTGCTTCAAATGAGTATGCAAAACTAAAAAGGCAACTTCGTGAGTTAGAAAACTCATTATCAAATCAAGTGCAGGCATTTATAAATAAACATAGCAATTGGTTAAGTGAACCAATTGCAGCAAGTCGTTATGATCGTGTGGTTGTTTTAGCAAAGGCTGCTGATAAAAATAAGTTTAAAGGCATTGTTCATGGTGAGTCAGCTTCTGGGCAAAGTGCGTATGTCGAACCACCTTTTTTAATTGAATTAAACAACAAAAAAGAGTCTCTACACAATCAAATACAAGCTGAAATTGAGCGGATATGCATGGAAATTTCACAGATGATTAAACAAGAATCCGATCAATTGCTTGCCAATTTAGATACCCTTGCTCATTTAGATAGCATCTTTGCAAAAGCGAAGTGGGGGCTAGATCATGATGGTTTTATTGCAAGTGTTCAACATGATAATCCACTCTACTTTGAAAATGCTCGTCATCCCCTTATTGATCCTAAGGATGTGGTGGCTAACACCATTGAGATTCCCCTCGATAAACGAGCTTTGTTAATTACAGGACCAAACACGGGTGGTAAAACTGTAACGGTAAAAATCATTGGTTTGTTTACACTGTTAAGTTATAGTGGAATACCAATTTTGGCATCAAAAGCAACGTTGCCTGTCTTTGATCATGTGTTTGCGGATATTGGCGATGATCAATCAATTGTGCAATCACTTTCTACCTTTAGTTCACATTTATCAAAAATTTCTGAAATTTTACATCAAGCTACTGAACATTCATTGGTCATATTTGATGAACTTGGCTCTGGTACTGATCCTGATGAAGGTGAAAGTTTAGCGATTTCGATTTTACAATACTGTGATAGTATCAACTGCATGGTAATTGCGACGACTCATTATAATCGTCTTAAAGAAATTGCATACAAAAAGAAAAACACGATGCTTGCTTCTGTTGAGTTTGACATTGATGCTTTAAAACCGACGTATCGTTTTTTACTCAACACCTCAGGAGCTTCTAATGCATTAGCGATTGCATCGCAATTTAATATGCCTGCTCAAATTATTGAACAAGCGAAAATACATTTTGAAAACAAAAAAAGCGAACAACAAGGACTTATTGATCGCTTGCATCAAGAAATTGCTCAACAAGAAAAAATCAATCAAGCTTTAAGTAAACAACAGCAAGAAGCAGAAGAATATGCGCTTTCTCTAAAAGAAAAAAACCAACAGTTAAAAGAGAAAGAATCAGAGTATTTAGCACAAGCGCAAGAAAAAGCACAACAGTACTTACAACAACAAATTGATGAAGTTAATGAGCTAGTTAAACAAGCCATCGCTACTGATCAAAAAAGTGCAAAAGCAGTTGTTAAGCAATTACAAGAGAAAATTGTAAAAGAAAGTGTTGCTAGTGAACAGACACCATTGCAAGTCAATGACTATGTGCAAATCAACTCTACTCATCAAATAGGTGTTATTTCGAGCATCAACAATCAACAGCTCGAAGTAGAAGTGAATCAAAAAACATTCAAAGTAAAAAGTAAAGATGTTACTAAAGTAAATAAACCAACTGCCAAAAAACAACGTCGCTCAAGTTCATCATCTTTTAGTAGTGTAAGTAGTGCTCCTATGGAATGTGTCATTGTTGGGTTACGCTCTGAAGAGGCAAAAGTAAAAGTAGATCAGTATATTAATGATTGTATCTTAGCCAATCGACATCAAGGGTTTATCGTACATGGTGTTGGTACAGGAGTGCTTAAAAAAGTGATTAATGAGTATGTAAAAAAACACCCTGGTGTTAAAAAAGTAACACCAGCAGATCACGCTCAAGGTGGAGCAGCGGTAACGGTGGTGAGCTTTCAATGAATGATGCCTTAAAAAGCAAGCTTTCTTTGTTGCCTAGTGAGTCTGGTTGTTATTTATTTAAAGATGAACATCAAAACATCATTTATGTCGGTAAAGCCAAAAACATTGCCAAACGTGTTCATCAATATTTTCAACGCCCTCACGAAGGAAAAACTCAAAAATTAGTTAGTGAGATTGACGATCTTGATGTTATTGTGACACTTAATGAAAAAGAAGCGTTGCTTTTAGAAATTGACTTAATTAAAAAACATCGACCAACGTACAATATTTTGTTTATGGATGATAAGAGTTATCCAATGATTAAAATCACCCATGAAAAATTTTCAAAAGTATTGGTGGTTCGTGATCGAAAAAAGGATAAAAAAGCAAAATACTTTGGACCTTATCCCGATGCAAAAGCTGCACGAGAAGTTCATCGTCTTATTCATGAACTGTTTCCTATAAGAAAATGCACAAAACTACCAAACAAAGTATGTTTGTATTACCACATTAAACAATGTGATGGCCCATGTGAAGGATTTATTGATCAACAATCCTACCAAGTGCACATTGCAAATATAATCGCCTTATTAAAAGGACAAGCACAACATGTTGTAAGTGACTATCAAAGAAAGATGGAAGCTGCAGTAGCGTCATTAGATTATGAGCTTGCGGCAACTTATCGAGATAAAATTTCTGCCATCCATTATATAAGTGAAAAACAATCAGGCGTACATATGAACCAAAGTCAAGACATGGTCAATTTCACCATTGATCATGGAATGGTAAGCTTGTTGCATTTTGTCATTAAAGAAGGCAAGCTATTTGAAAAAACAGCAACCGTATTTTCAATTATCGATGATCCGATTGAAGAAATTACAAGTGCTATTATTCATTTTTATAGTGAACAACCAAAACCAAAACAGCTTTATGTGCCAGCATCACTAGATGCATCGTTGTTAGCACAAATATTAAACATAGAAGTTAGTGTTCCACAACGTGGATTTAAAAAAGAGTTACTAGCTAGTATTGCACAAAATGCACAAACTCACTTAACACTCTTTTTACAACCAAGTGTGGATAATGTTCAAACTGATAAAGGATTAGAACATTTAGAGCACTTACTACAACGTGGTCCAATCCAGCAAATAGAAATGTTTGATGTTTCTCACATTAGTGGAACCTTTTCTGTTGGAGCAATGGTTGTGTATAAAGAAAACCGTTTTGATAAAAACCAGTATCGTAAGTACAAGCTTCATCATGACAATGATGATGTGGCTTCCTTAAGTGAAATGGTGTATCGACGAGTTGTACGATCATTAAAAGAGAAACAACCAATGAGTGATGTACTTGTGGTGGATGGTGGAATTTCTCAAGTAAATGCGATCTCTAAAGTGTTGCAATCCTTGCAAATTACAACACCACTAATTGGATTAAGTAAAGATGCACATCATAAAACATCTTTTCTTGTGTTAGAAGATGGTTCAAGCATACGATTGCTTGTGGATGATCCTTTGTATCAGTTGTTGTATAAAATACAAGAAGAAGTCCATCGTTTTGCAATAAATTATCATCGACAATTACGATCAAAAGCACAAACCTCTTCCTTGTTAGATGAGATAGAAGGAATAGGACCAACAAGAAAGAAACAACTGTTAAAACACTTTGGTTCATTTAAAGCAATTAAAGAAGCAACACTTGAGCAACTGTGTGATGTTTTACCACAACAGATTGCTCTAAATGTGATACAATTCTTCCATGAAAAAAATAAGGACAATGATTTATGAAGCAAAAAACCATTGGGTTAATTGATTCAGGGTTGGGTGGCTTTACCATTTATTATGGGTTAAAAAAAGCATACCCAAAAGCACCACTGATGATATTGGCCGATCAATATAACAGTCCATATGGACCAAAAAGCAAAGAACAACTTTATGACATTACATCAAAGAACATTGAGTTTTTTCTTGCACAAGGAGTACGTCATCTATTGTTAGCGTGTAACACAACAAGTAGTTTATTACTAAAAGACATGCAAGAGAAATACCCAGAAATTGCCATTCGTGGTGTGATAGATGCAACTGTCAATCAAATACAAGAAACAAGTAAAATTGCCGTGGTTGCGACACAAGCAAACATTTTTTCACATGTGTATAAAAACGAAATAGCAAAAAGATTTCCTAATAGTGAAGTAGTCGAAGTTATTGCTCATGATTTAGTGGATTATATTGAAGGTTTAGCCGATAAGCAAACAATTGCACATTATGTTGCGACATTATGTAATCAGTGCAAAGAAGTAGATACCATCTTACTTGGATGCACACACTATCCATTAGTCATTAATGAGTTTAAAGCATGCAAAGATGTTGTGTATATCGACTCCACACAAGCAATGGTTTTAGCAAACAAAGATTGGTTAGAAAACAACATTGGTGATTCAACAATATTAACTAGTGCTAGTGCACAAGTGTTGCAACGACAACTTCACGTGTTGTTTAATGCACATGAAGAAGTAGTTGAGGTATCAATATGACACAAATTGTAGTGACATCCGATGTACATGGTAGAAAACATGCTCTTGAGCAAGTAATAAGCACTCATTATGATGTGTTTGCCTACATTGATTGTGGTGATAGTGAAATGCCACCTGAAAAAATGAATCCTTTTGTTTCGGTTAAAGGAAACAATGATTATTATTATGATTATCCTGAGCATCGTGTCTTATCATTTGAAGGATTTACTTTTTTAGTGATTCATTCACATCAAGTAATGATGTTTAAGCGTGATAGTGCCCTTGTTAAAAAAGCAAAAAGTGTGCAAGCAGATGTTGTCTTGTTTGGTCATTATCATACATTTTATGATAAGGAAGTAGATGGTATACGACTAATAAGTCCTGGTGCTTTATCGTATAACCGTGATCAATCTCCAGCATGTTACGCATTACTAAGTATTGAAGATGATAATCTAAAAGTAACAAGAAAAAATTTAAAACGATAAATACATTTGTTCTTACATTTTATTTATTGTTTACCATCGTTTTAATTATCCGTCATTCAGATTTTTAAGGGGAAAGTATGAAAGAACGTTCAAGAATAGATGTCATTTATGCATTAGTGTTATTGGTAGTTATTATGTTATCGATTGTTAGTTTTTTACAACTTGAAAGTGATTCAATGATTATTAACGTAATACTACTGTTTGCAATAAATGCTTTTTTTGTGTCAATATATATAGTTTTAACTCCTATACGCTATTAGAAAATCAACTGTTTATTCGTTTTGGACCACTTAAAGAACGAATTAATTATGATCATGTAGTTGCTTTAGAAATTGTCGAAAACTTTTGGTCGTCGATGGCTCTATCAAAAAGAAGAATTAAAGTAACGTATTCTTACAACAATAAATTCAACACAAACACTTACATATCACCTTTGCACTTAGAATCCTTTTATAAAGAGTTAGGTTATCGTTGTAAAGCAGCTAAAAAAGTTACCAAACTATAACAAGATTGGATACTTACAACTTTTTTGTTTGTGTTATTGCATCAAGACCGTAATTTTGCTATTATAGATTGGCACTAACACATGTCCACGTAGCTCAGTTGGATAGAGCATGCGCCTTCTAAGCGCACGGTCGGGAGTTCGAGTCTCTCCGTGGACGCCATCTAAAGACTTAAGCCCACAAGTGTGGGTTTTTTTAATAATGCAACTAACGCAGTTAAAAATGTATGTTGTTTATTTATTTTAATAAATAGTGGATATTGTACACTTGTAAATGATGTGAGACCAAATTCTTAAAAATTAAAGTCTCATCATGTAAAATAGTATTTAAATTGGTTAAGTAATTTTTCTCTCATCTCAAGAGGTGTTAGATAACCAAGAGTTGCCATGGGTATGTTGTTTGAACGAGAGAGGTAACGTTTTGCTTGTTCACGTAAATCTTCTAAAGAGTAAAACTTAAGATTTTGGTAAAAACGAGTGTTATCATTTCGATGAGAACGTTCCACTTTACCATTATGTCTAGGTGTTCTTGGACGAATCAATTTATGTTTGATACCAAGATGATCTAGTAGAATATCAAATGGATGAGTTCGATCAGTATTGGTAGTATGAGTAAATTCAAAGCCATTGTCGGTTTGAATGGTATATGGTTGATAACCAAAGTAAGCAATAGCCCGTTGTACAAAATCAACGCTAGAGTAGCTAGAGTGTTCATCATAGTGATATATAAATCTCTCTCTAGAGGCTTCATCAATCATGGTGTATTGATAGAACTTCTGATCATGAAGTAGTGTCGGTGATTTGCAGTGTTTAGGAACATGTTTAACATCACATTGCCATTTGATTCCAGCAGCTTTAGGCGTGTTGTATGGCTGTGGTTTGTACGGTTTCTTCTTAGGTTTGGGTTGTGTGTAATAACCTTGTTTACGAAGAAAACGAAAGAGTGAGCTTGGATGTCTTGAATATCCTCGATTAATTCTGAGCTTACCATAGAGTTCAATCATGGAGATGTTGGGGTTTCGCCTTAGATAGTTATTAATCCATTCAATTTCTTGATCTGTATGTGCATTAGGGTGCTTCGAGTGTGGACAGTGTGATTTATCCATAAGTGATTGTTTCGTCCCATCAAAACGCTTCATCCAGCGCATTAACGAAGATTTCGATATTTTATATCGTCGAGTGACGAAGGCAACAGAAACGTTGTTTTGAGAATAAAGTTTACAAGCATAGAAACGAGTGTGTAGTTCATGGGGCAAAAAACGTTGAGAGTGAGTTATAATAGACATGCGATTGGTTTCCTTTCTATAAAGTGTCGTAACTCTATTTTACAGGATTCCATTCGCTTTTCTATTTTTAGTTGGAAAGTCTCACATCAATTGTAACTCTACAATTTATTTTAATAAATAGTGGATATTTTATTGAATAAACACGCTATCTTTGGTATATTTGTAAGGCTTAAAAGCATTAAAAGAGGAAAAATATGCAAACCTTATGGACTAAAAACTACACAACCATTACCATAGGAAAAATCATTTCAGCAATTGGTGGTGTTGGGTTAAACTTTGCACTTAGTGTGCTTATTTATAATCAGACACAATCGACGATGTTATCGGCGATCTTTTCAGCTACCATCATGTTGCCAAATATATTGCTACCTCTGCTAGTTGGACCGATTATTGATAAATTTTCACGTAAGAAAATTATTGTACTGTCTGATTTATTAATGGGTGTGTTGTTTTTACTTATTGCTTATGCAACAAAAGACGGATACTTTAATTACACAGCTTATTTAGTATTGGGAATTGTCATAGCAAGCAATGGGGTTGTGTATCATATTGCGTATGAATCACTCTTTCCTGAGTTGATTCCAGATAAGATGATGCAAAAAGGGTATGCAGTTAGTTCTCTTATTTATCCAACCGTAAACACGATTATGTTTCCCGTGGCAGCAGTCTTATTTAATCGATACGGTCCTGCCGGTATCTTTTTAATAGAAGGTATCTTGCTTATCATTGCCTCACTATTTGAAATGCAAATTCAACTACAAGAAAAACACTTAAACAACTTAGCGATTGGTGCACAGTCATTTAAAGCAATGGTTTCAGAGGGGTTTAGTTACTTATCGAAAGAGAAGGGATTACTTTCGATTTTCTTGTTTTTCTTTGTGTTTATGATGGCGGGTGAAGGACTCAATGTGCTTATGTATCCTTTCTTTGAAAATCATCCTACCTTAACTGTGAATCATTATGCGTGGGCTATATCCTTTATAACAGTAGGTCGTTTAATTGGTGGTCTTATGCATTATGTCCTTAAAGTAGAAACCAACAAACGATTTATGGTTGCGGCAATCGTGTATTTTTCATTGAATTTTTTAAATGCGATTTTGTTGTTAGTGCCATATCCACTTATGTTAGTGGTACAAGTCATATCAGGCATATTGTCGATTAATTCCTTTAATATACGGATGTCATCGGTACAAAGTTATGTACCTGCTGAAAAGCGTGGTCGAATTAATGGCTTTTATCAAATTATGACCGCAACTGGCATGATTATTGGCCGACTATTTGCTGGTTATGTTGGGGAATGGTTTGTGTATACCGATATAATCATCTTTATGAGTGTGATTGGATTGATAGCGTTTTTCATCTTTATTTACGCCAACAAAAAGCATGTATCTGCCGTGTATAATCGTGTTGTTTAATGTATAATAGGCAAAGAGGTTAGAAGATGGATGAATTTAAAGCAAAGATTGATGCCTTAATGAAAAAAAAAGAGTACAAACAAGCACTACCTCTTATTGAAAGTGAGCTTGCACAGCCATATTTACCTGCTGGATTTTATGAGCAGTACATGGCTTATAAACTCGAAATTAAAGCATCACAATCACCAATTAGTAAGTCGATTGATGCAAAACGTTGTTTTAGTATGTTGTTAGAACAAGACAATCCCTTGCTTGCTTTAAGTCATTTAGAGCAGTATGCGCTAATTAACCATAAGGATGCGATTCAACAAGTGTTTACACAAAATAGTGATGAACTCATTAGTGGGTTATTAATCGAGCTTCTTATTCAACAACAAATCAATCATACCTTTGTGATACACAAAGATTCATTACGCATTGAGTTTAATCCTGTGTATGTGATGAGTGTGTATGAAAGCGATGGATACAAAGCGATTGAAACTCTCATATCAGAACACTTTGAAAATGACAATCCAAGTGTTATGATGATGGCTAATCAATTGTTAGTAAGTGAAGCCTTAATGAGACAACCACTAGCACTTGAAGAAGATGATGTGTATCCTATTGGATATGCCATCATTCAAGCCGTATTGCTTGCTGTGGGTGATGAAGACTTATGGCAAAGCATCAAAAAGCAATACAACATCGATGACTCGATGGTGGAGAAGTTGAAATCCTTTAGCACTCATTAATTGACAGTGCTAATTGATGTGGTATAATAGTACAAGAAAAAAAGGAGAAAATATGAAATCAACTTGGCAGTTAAATGAAAAATCAACCGGATTATTAAAAGTAAGCCTTGATAAAAATCGTTGGCAAGAACTTCAAGAAAAAGCATTGGATAAACTTGCGAAAAACGTTCAAATCGATGGTTTTAGAAAAGGTAGTGCACCAAAGAATTTGGTCGTTAAACAAATAGGCGAAGGGTCTATTTTTAATGAAGCAATCGATATGGTTGCCAATGATGCATACCAATTTGGTGTTAATGAACAAGGTTTAAAACCTGTAGGCCAAGCATCTTTAGATGTTAGTGAATTATCAAAAGAAGCAATTACTCTTGATTTTACAGTACCTGTAGAACCTGAAGTAAAATTAAGCGATTATCAAAGTGTGAAGGTTGAAAAACCAGCCATTGAAGTAAACGACAGTGATTTAGAGAAAGAAATGGATCGACTTCGTAATGACTTTGCAGAACTTGTTGTAAGTGAAGAAGCTGCAGAAAATGGCGATACTGTTGTGATTGATTTTGAAGGATTTAAAGAAGATGTTGCTTTTGAAGGTGGTAAAGGTGAAAATTATCCACTAGAGTTAGGTTCAAACAGCTTTATTCCTGGTTTTGAAGAACAATTAGTAGGAAGTAAAAAAGAACAAGAATTAGATATCAATGTAACCTTCCCAGAAGATTATCAAGTTGCTGACTTAGCGGGAGCACCGGTTGTCTTTAAAGTTAAAGTTCATGAAGTTAAAAAACGTCAATTACCTGAATTAAACGAGGAGTTTGTTAAAGACTTATCCAAAGAAGGTGTTGAAAGTGTTGAACAACTTAAAGAGTATGTATTGAATGACTTAACAACACGTAAAGAACAAGAGGCAAATCAAGCCTTTGAAGAAGAGCTGTTAAGCAAAGTAGTAGATCCAAGTGAAGTTGAAATTCCTGATGTGATGATTGAAGATGAAACCAAACATATGTTTGAAGACTTCAAACAACGCCTTGAACAACAAAATTACACATTGGAACTTTACACACAACTAACAGGTCAAAGTGAAGAGTTCTTAAAAGAACAATTATCAAAAGACGCTGAGAAGAAAATTAAACTACGTTTAGTTTTAGAAGCAATTGCTCAAGAGCAAGCCTTCGAAGCGACTGAAGAACAACTTGAAGAAGAATATACTGCGATTTCTAAAAATTACGGTATTGAACTAGATCAAGTAAAACAAATTATTCATAAAGAAGTAGTCCTAAAAGAATGGCGACTAAAATCAGCGTTAGACTTTCTTAAAGAAAACGCTCAACAATAAATAGTAAGGAGGGTCGTATATGGATCAAGATAAAATTGAAATTAGTGTTCCAGTAATTGCTACCCGGGGAATTGTAGTATTCCCAAATCAAGACATTATGATTGAAGTAGGCCGTGAAAAGAGTGTAAACGCGGTTGAAGAATCAAAAGCATATTTCGACGGGCACGTGTGGCTTGTATCTCAAAAAGACATAATGGTCGATGAACCGAAAGAAGAAGATTTGTTTAATTTTGGTACATTATGTCGCATAAAAAATGTAAAACGCAAAGAAGGTTTTATGCGTGTTACTTTTAGTGGTGTTCAACGTGCTGAACTTATTCGTATGAGTGAAGATGACCGTATGTTTTTTGCCAGTGTCATTGCAAAAGAAAATGTTTCTGGTGATGCCATGGAAGAAATGGCACTCATTCGTCGTATCGCAAAAGAACTTGAGCATGTAGCAACATCCAATGTGAATTTCCCAACGGAAATGATTAATCAATTAACCAAAGGTGTTAGTGCCGTGCAACTTTCTGATCAGTTTGCACAGTTTTTCCCACTGCCTTTAGAAAAGAAACAGTTACTTTTAGAAACATTAAACATCAATGAACGTTTAATGATTATCATTAGTGAACTACAAACAGAAAAACAGTTATCATCCATTGAAACGGACATTAATGAACGTGTTAAAGAACGCATTGAAGATAACCAACGTGAGTATTATTTGCGTGAAAAACTACGTGCTATTAAAGAAGAGCTTGGTGATGTACCAATGAAAGATGAAGATGGGGATGATATTCGTCGCATGATTGAAGATAATCCTTATCCTGAAAACATCAAACAAAAAGCATTGGAAGAGTTAGCACGATATGAAATGCTTCCTCAAGCATCTGGTGAGTCTGGTGTTATTCGTAGTTACTTGGATTGGTTATTAAAAACACCTTGGTGGCAAGAAACAGATGATAATGAAGACTTAACTGCGGTACGTAAAGTACTTGATGATGATCACTATGGACTTGAAAAAGTAAAAGATCGGATCATGGAGTATTTGGCCGTTAAAAACATGACTAAATCATTAAATGCACCAATCTTATGTTTAGTAGGTCCTCCAGGAGTTGGTAAAACATCTTTAGCTAAATCCGTTGCTAACGCCCTTGATCGTCGCTTTATTAAAGCGTCTTTAGGTGGTGTTCGTGATGAAGCAGAAATACGAGGACACCGTCGTACTTACTTAGGTTCAATGCCTGGTCGTATTATTCAAGGAATGAAAAAAGCAGGGGTTGTTAATCCTGTGTTTCTTATTGATGAAATTGATAAAATGGCAGCCGATTACAAAGGTGATCCATCAAGTGCAATGCTAGAGGTATTAGATCCAGAACAAAACTCTTTGTTTTCTGATCATTACTTAGAAGAACCTTATGATTTATCCAAAGTTATGTTTGTGGCTACAGCTAACTATTTAGATGCTATTCCACCAGCATTAAAAGATCGTTTGGAAATCATTCAACTATCTTCCTATACAGAACAAGAAAAACTAAACATTGCGAAAAAACACTTAATTCCAAAACAACGTACGATTAATGGTTTAAAAGCATCACAGTTTAAGATGAGTGATGATGCACTGTTGTATTTGATTCGTCATTACACACGTGAATCGGGTGTTCGTCAATTAGAACGTATGATTGCAAACTTATGTCGTAAAAGTGTGTTGGCTATTTTAAAAGACAAAAAACGTTCCATTACTGTAAACAACAAACGTATTGTGGAATGGTTAGGAAAAGAAATCTTTGATTTTGGTAAAAAAGAAGCAAAACCTCAAATTGGTGTGGTAACAGGCTTAGCATACACTTCTTTTGGTGGTGATGTACTTCCTGTGGAAGTCACAACCTTTGAAGGAAAAGGTCGTTTGATCTTAACAGGTAAACTTGGCGATGTTATGAAAGAGTCTGCCGAAATTGCCTTTGGCTACACAAAAAGCCATGCAAAAGAATACAAGATTGATCCGAAGTTTTTTGAAAGCCATGATATACATATTCACGTACCTGAAGGTGCTGTACCAAAAGATGGACCAAGTGCAGGTATTACACTTACAACTGCGATTGTATCAGCCCTAACCAAACGTAAAGTGTTGCCTGATATTGCGATGACAGGGGAAGTTACCTTGCGTGGTAATGTGCTTGCGATTGGTGGTTTAAAAGAGAAAACATTGGCTGCTCACCGTGTTGGTATTCATAAGATTGTTATTCCAAAAGCAAACTTAAAAGACATGGATGATATCCCACAATCTGTGCGTGATACCATTGAGTTTATTGCTGTAGAAAAAGTAGAGCAAGTGCTTAAAGAAGCACTTGTGGATGAATAATGTTTACCAACGCCTCACTTCTTACAAGTTGTGGGACTCCAGATCAACTACCTAATCATGATTTTGATGAAATTGTGATGGTTGGTAAGAGTAATGTGGGTAAAAGTAGTTTAATTAATGCTATATTAAATCGTAAAAACTTAGCGTATGTTGGTAATGCACCAGGAAAGACACGTCTTATTAACTTCTTTGATGTGAATGGACAGTGGATGTTAGTGGATGTACCAGGATATGGTTATGCGAAAATGTCAAAAAGTGAATGGCAACGCATCGATCGTTTAATGAGTAGTTATTTTAATGATCGACCTCAAATTAAAGGGATGCTTATCTTAGTGGATGTTCGTCGTGGTATTAGTGATCAAGATCAACTCATGATGGATATTGCAGAGCGCTTAAAAGTGCCATCAAGTGTGGTGTTTACCAAAACAGACAAAGTGTCCAACAATGAGATTGCGAAAATCAAGCAGTTAAACAACAATCAAAACTTACTGTTTTTCTCAGCATTAAAAAAGACAGGGATACAAGATATCCAAGATAAAATTACAATGTGGCTAAACCAATAAGGTTTAGCCATTTTTTATATTAAATTGCTTCGTTTATAACTAAAATAGGTTGCACCACTATTTGCAATGATATGAAAGAGAATTCCATACAGTATTGAACCGCTCATTTCAATAATGTTTCCAACAACAACACCAAAAACAAACGCATAAACAATTTTTCTCACACCAATTGAATCAACCTTGAAATTAAAGTATTGTAAGTGCATGATGGCAAAGCAGATCGCTGTAATAAGTACGGTGAGAGAGATTTCTTTAAGTAATGGAAAAGGTACTAAAATCGTGTTAGTGTTGAAAAAGTAAAGTAACAAATAGGAAAGAATACCACGATAAAGAAGTTCTTCACCGATTGGATAAATGATGCAAAAGGAAAAGACTCCTTTAAAACTTTGATGAGGATTGTAATGAGAGTTGATCATAAATGGATAAATAAATAGTAACATAAATATGTAGTCACTTAATTTAAGTGGGTTAGTAGGTAAGGAAAGATTTCCTATAAGAACAACATAAATGACAAGGACTATAAAGAACCAAAGGTAAAAGTAGTTCTCTTTAACAAACTGTTTTTTTTCTTGGGATGAAACTAGTTTTAAAATTAGTTGTCCGTTAATTGAGTGCATAAATGTAAGATAAGCAATGAGCAATATTGCAAAGATAACCATAAAGACTCCTTTTAATTATGATGAAAAAAAATGACCGAAAAAATTATATCATTAAAAACAGCTGAAAAGGTTTAAAAGATGATACATTTTTTCGTTATAATAACAGATTCAATGATTTTTATTTATCTAATTCATCAACTTTGATACAATGTTAAAGAAAAAGGAGAATGTCCATGGTTATTCGAAACAAAGCAAAACGAATTGGTGTACTACTTACATTTTTCGTGATGGTAGCTGTTAATGCGATAGCAAATATTTTGCCACTAAACAACATTACTACTGGAGAAGTATCGGATAATTTATTTAACTTGTTTGCCCCAACGGGTTTAACCTTTTCTATTTGGGGTGTCATTTATTTGTTGTTGTTTGGATATAGTTTGTTTCAAATGAAAGTCGAACAAGATTTAAGTGTTCGTCAAAACTTAATGGATGATATTGCCCTCTTTTTTATTGTTAGTAACATTGCCAACACTTTATGGGTCTTTGCTTGGCATTATGGGTATGTTTTACTTTCGCTTGTTTTAATTATTATTGTGTTGTTATCGCTTATTTTTATTAACAACGAAATCAAGTATGGTTCATTAAAAGGAATTGATTATCTTTTAATTAAAGCACCTTTTGGTATTTATTTTGGTTGGATTACAGTGGCAAGTATTGCCAATGTTACGGCCTATTTAGTGTCTGTTAACTTTGATGGACTAGGATTAAGTGAACCGATGTGGACGATAATTATGCTTGTGGTGTCACTGCTAATTGGTGCAGCTACAATGATTACGTATAAAAGTTTAAGCTATGGCCTTGTTTTACTATGGGCTTATGCTGGTATTTATTTGCGTCACACACAAGATTTAAACAACCAGTATCCATCAGTTGTCATTGCAAGTATTGCTTGTTTTGTCTTGTATTTACTTGTTTGGATTGCTTTTAGCTTGAAGCTGAGTAAGAATTAACACTGGAAAGTAGTATTGCATGAAAAAAGAAATACTCATGAAAAATTGTGGTTATGTGTTTGTGGGCTTGTTGTTTGCGACATTGTTTTCATTGTGGCTTGATCAAATTAAGTTTCCAGAAGCAACCATTATTTTGACATATTTACTTACTGTGTTTGTAATAACAATCTTAGTAGATGGGTTTTTATATGGGTTCTTCTCGTCCATAGTAGCGGTTGGACTTTTTAATTTCTTGTTTACAGAACCTCGATATAGTTTGAATGTTGATTCATTTGATTATTGGTATACTTTTGCTATTATGCTTTTAGTTTCAATCGTAACGAGTGTAATAATTCAGAAGCTGCGCAAAGAGACAAAAATCGCAGATGAAAAGGAAGCGAGAATTAAAGTCTTAATTGAGATTAGTCGTGATTTTTTTCAAGCAATTCGTTTAGAAGATGCTGTTAAAGCAATGGAAAATGGATTAGAAACATATTTAAATCATGGGATAAACATATCATTAAAAGAAAGTGATCAACAAGACTTTAAACACTATTTAACGATGAATAATCCGAGTATTAACATGCATAAAATCGAGCAGTGTATGCAACAAGCTGATATGATACAAGATAATGAAACTGCATCTATCACAAACTACTACTTTCCCATTAAGTCGAAAACAGGTTCTTTGGGTGTTTTATGGCTTACTCATGAAGGACTAATTAAAAATGATGTTGAATTGATTGAAGCGTGTTGTGGACAGTTAGCCTTGGCTTTAGATCGTCAATACTGGATAAACAAGCAACATGAATCAATGATGGAAATTGAAAAAGAGAAGCTAAGAGTTCAACTGCTTTCTGGAATTTCACATGATTTACGAACACCACTTTCTACAATTATTGGAACTGTTCAAACCATTATTGATAATCGTGCGCATATTAATGATGAACTACTTACTAACTTGTTGGAAAATGTGACAAATGACTCTAAATGGTTATTGGATTCTGTGGAGAACATTTTAAGCTTAATGCGTTTTCAAGAGTCAAATTTGTTGTTAGATATTCAACCAAGTATAGTTGAAGAGATTGTTGAAGAAACGATATCGTTATTTGCTACAATAAAAACACATTTTATTAAAGTATCGATACCTGAAGAAACTATTCTATTTGATGCAGATAGTAGAATGATTGTTAAAGTGTTAGTTAATTTATTACAAAATGCAATAAAATTCTCGCCAGTAGGATCAACAATCCAATTAAACATCATTAAAAAAAAGAAAAATATTATTTTTGAAGTGGTGGACGAAGGTATAGGATTGAGTGATCATGAAAAACTGCGAGTGTTTGACCAGTTTTACTCCATTAAGCCAAAAAATAAACAACAGCGTCAAGGATTAGGACTAGGATTATCGATATGCAAAGCAATCATAGAGGCACATCAAGGATTCATACGAGTTTTAGACAATCAACCAACTGGTTCAAAGTTTGTGTTTTCTTTAAAGGTAAAGGAAGATGACGATGAAAAAAATATTGATCATTGAAGACGATCGCTTAATTAAGCAATTTTTAATTACCCTATTGGAGACTTCAGAATATGAAGTGATTGAAGCTAATGATGGCACAAGTGGGTATCAGCTAGCTATGAGCCATAACCCTGAGATTATTTTGCTAGATTTGGGTTTGCCAGATTATGATGGGATTGAATGGATAAAGCAATATAGACATTTAATTGATGCTAGTATCATTGTGGTTACAGCAAAAGATGAGCACGCTCAAAAAGTTAAAGCTCTTGATTTAGGCGCAGATGACTATTTGACCAAACCTTTTAACCCTGCAGAGTTGCTTGCTCGAGTGCGTGTTGCTTTGCGTCATCAACAAAGCAAGAAAGTTGGATTAACGCAACAAGAATTTAAGTATAAAGAGTTAACGATTAATTTTGTACAAAATCGAGTATATTTAAACAATGTTGAGATACATACCACACCCATAGAATATCAAGTATTAACATACTTAGTAAAAAACCAAGGTCGTGTATGCACTTCTACTATGATCATTAAAGCGACTTGGGGAAGTAGTTGCAATGAAAGTGATGCTCAAAATTTAAGAGTTGTCATGGCTAACTTACGTCGCAAACTAAAACAAACACCTACTAGTCCTACTTACATTGTTACTCATGTAGGAGTAGGGTATCGCTTTAACGACGAGTAATTCTCTTTATACAATCTTTATGCGGTGTTATGTGTTCTTAACACCGTTTTTATATGCGATTGTTTATGATGAAGGTGGAGGTAGATGTATGAAATATACTCATAACCAACATTATGTCGATCATCATGTAAATGCTTCAGTCGTTCATATTAAGGCGCATCAGTTTTTGGCAGCAAAAAAACATTTAATGGAAATACTATATCTTGATGATTGTACACCAATAATTCATAACTTATTAGGAATCATTCATGAAAAACAAGGGCAAATTGGAAATGCAATGAGACATTATCGATGTGCTTATGTTTTAGACGGTACATATCGTCCAGCCATCGAAAATTTAGTTCGGTGTTCAGAAGGTAGAAGCAAAGATGTGAATTATGGAGAAGGTGTTTTAACTTTTGATCAACGAAAGAAATTAAGGAGTCAACAAGATGAAAAAAATTGAATCAATTGTAGTTATTGGTTGTAGTCGCTTAGGAGCGAATTTGGCGTCGCAACTATCATTAGCAAAAAAAGATGTTACGATCATTGATAAAAATGAACTATCCTTTCGAAAATTATCCGATGATTTTAGTGGATACACATTTATTGGTGATGCTGAAAACATTCAAACATTAATGGATTCTCGTGTTAACAAAGCTGATTTAGTCATTGCAGTTACTAACAAAGATAATGTTAATTTAATGATTGCAGAAATTTGCTCTCGGATTTTTAAAGTTGAAAAAGTATTAGTAAGACTACAAGATTCATCCAAAGAATTTTTGTGTGAGACGTTTAATATTAGTTTCATTGATACTTCAAAACTAGCAGTTCAACAGTTTGAGAAGATAATTGGAGGGTTATTACTATGAATGATCGTGTTGTTGTTGTAGGGGGTAGAAAAAAAGCTGATTTTTTAGCTGAATCACTAACCAAACGAAAAATGAATGTCATCATTATCAATGATACAAATTCGTTTTGTGTCGATATGTCACATAAGTACCCAAATGCAATTGTAGCATGTGGTGATGGAACAAAACCTTATCTTTATGACGATTTAGATATTGAAGACAGTGATATATTTATTGCCATGATGCCATCAGATGCAGATAATTTGATAGCTTGTCAACTAGCGACAAAACAGTATCATGTTAAAAAGGTGTTTTGCACAGTTTCTAATCCTAAAAATGTAGAAATATTTAAGCAATTAGGGATTAATAATGTCATTAGTTCTACATACATTGTTTCGAAAATGATTGAACAAATGGCAACCCTTAGAAAAATTGAGAATTACATTCCTTTAGAACAAGGAACCATTGGTCTAATTGAAATTATAATTGAGCCAAACATGGAAGCAGTAAACAAACGAATAATCGATTTGAAAGTTCCACGAAAATCGATTATTGCAACCATTATTCGCAATCAAAAAGCAATTATTCCAAGAGGGGACACGATGATTGAAGCTTATGATAAGTTGATTGTTTTAGCTGAAGATCAAGAAAAAGAACTTATGATTAAACATTTAACGAAGGTTGTATCATGACTACTTTAGTAAGTAAATATAAGAATGCATTCTTTTACGTAGGTAAATTGCTGCAAATGGTATCGTTTGTTATGGTAATGCCACTTTTAAGTTTGCTGTTTTATCCAGAAGAGTTTAAGGAAAGTTTGTATTTTTTATTGACAGCCATAATATTGCTCATGTTTTCAAGGTTTTTGATTTACATCAATAAAGAAACACAACATCAAAAACTTGTCAAAGGGGAAGATGCTATTATAGTTGTTTTTACTTGGCTTTTAACGATGTTTTTTTCTTCACTACCTTTTGTATTTTCACAGCAATTGCCTTGGTTTCACGCTATGTTTGAAGCGATTAGTGGCTGGACAACAACAGGTTTGTCTGTGGTTGATGTAGAGAGCATTCCAAAAATATACTTAATGTTTCGTAGTATCATTCAGTTTTTTGGTGGAGTAGGATTAGTTTTGGTTTTCTTTGCGCTATTATCAGAGACATTTGGTTTACGATTGTATTATGCGGAAGGTCACAATGATCGATTGCTACCTAATTTAAAGAAATCAGCAAGAGTGGTTATGAAGATTTACCTATTTTATCTTGTTGTTGGGATATTACTTCTTGTGTTTGCGAAAATGCCATTTTTTGATGCAATCAATATAGCAATGACGTCATTATCAACTGGTGGTTTTGCTATCACAAATGCAAGCATAGCAAGTTACAACAGTTCCATGATTGAAAGTATTATTATTGTTTTAATGCTGTTAGGTGCTACAAATTTTGCAGGGCACTTGTTGCTTTTTAGTAAGAAGTTCAAACAGTTTATTGCAACCAATGAAATAAAATATGTCGTAGTTGCTGTTATTGGGTTAACAAGTATTTTGATGATGCTATCTTTTCAATCACAAAGTATAACGATAAGAATTGCTTTATTTGAAGCTGTATCTGCAATTACAACAACAGGGTTTACAATCACATCATATACTTACTGGCCAGCTACTTTTGTTGTTTTATTGGTACTATTTATGATAATTGGTGGAGGAAGTGGTTCTACAGCTGGTGGGATTAAACAATTAAGAGCTATTATGATTTTCAAATCAATTGCGTTAAGTATGCAAAAGCGATTTTTACCTAATCAAGTTGTAAAAGATATAATTATTGATAAAGGTAATGGTAAACAACCTGTTGATGATAAGGGAGTGTTGGAAGTGTTTCATTTTATTGCTATATATTTGTTTTTATTGTTGGTAGGTACATTGGTCATTGCCATGCACGGTTATTCATTAGAACATTCACTGTTTGAGTTTGCTTCAGCTTTAGGAACAGTTGGAACATCAGTGGGCATCACATCCATCGATGCACCAAAGGGAGTTTTATTTGTAGAAATGATTGGGATGTTTTTTGGTCGATTGGAAATTATGGTTGTATTGTTAGCTTTTTTAGGTTCAGTTAAAGATATAACAAAAATAGCTAATCTGCGTGTTTTTAAAGATGAACAACGTAATTAATGATTTGTTAAAAAACAGTGCTTACACTAAAAAGATGAGCACTGTTAGTCAATATGATTGAAAACAATATGTTTGACATAAGCAGTGATATTTTATAGAATAGAAAAGAATTCGATGAATTGGAAAAAGTTTACTTGATGGACACACAGAGAGTTTTGATTTGTTGAAACAAAACCAATGCAAGTAAGTTGAAGTCACCAGTTCGAAGAGGTTTTGAACAATAGTAGAAATCTCCGTCTTTCCGCGTTAAGGAGTTAAGAGCATGATCAATGATCATGAAGTAAGGTGGTACCGCGAGATCTTCGTCCTTTAGGCAAGGTCTTTTTTTTATGAAGGAGTCAGTGATGAAAAAACAGTTAGAAAGTAAGTATAACCACAAACAAGTTGAACAAGACAAATACCAAGAGTGGTTAGAGAAAGACATTTTTAGAGCAAAAGATACCAACAATGAACCTTTTTGTATTGTTATTCCACCACCAAATGTAACAGGTAAATTGCATTTAGGTCATGCTTGGGATACAACATTGCAAGATATTTTAGCCCGCTTTAAACGCATGCAAGGCTATGATACACTTTGGCTTTCTGGTATGGATCATGCTGGTATTGCAACCCAAGCAAAAATAGAAGAAGCACTGCGTGAAAAAGGTCAAAGCCGTTATGATTTAGGTCGTGAGAAGTTTTTAGATGTTGCGTGGCAGTGGAAAGAAGACTATGCAAGTACCATCCGTTCACAATGGGCGATTATGGGGTTATCACTTGATTATTCACGTGAGCGTTTTACATTGGATGAAGGATTAAGTGATGCAGTTAAAAAAGTGTTTGTGTCGTTGTACAACGATGGATTGATCTTTCAAGGCGATCGTATTATAAACTGGGATCCACAAGCTCAAACTGCACTTAGCAACATTGAAGTTATTCATAAAGAAGTAAAAGGTGCGTTGTATACCTTTGCCTTTAAAGTAATAGAAACAGGGGAGATATTGCCAGTTGCGACGACACGTCCTGAGACGATGTTTGGGGATGTTTGTGTGTTTGTTCATCCAGATGATAAGCGATACACACATTTACACAATAAAACGGTTATCAATCCTGCCAATCATAAAGAAATGCCAATATTACTTGATGATTACATTGACATTAGTTTTGGTAGTGGAGCTATGAAATGCACACCAGCTCATGATCCTAATGACTTTACACTATCTCAAAAGCATAATTTGGACCAACCTATTTGTATCAACCCTGATGGGACAATGAATGAGCTAGCGGGAGAGTTTGATGGTTTAGATCGCTTTGAGTGTCGTCAAGCACTAGTCAAACGGATGGAAAATGAAGGTAATGTTATTGAAATTAAAGAGCACATTCACCAAGTAGGTCACTCCGAAAGAACCGATGTTATTGTAGAACCATACTTATCGAAACAATGGTTTGTTAAGATGAAACCATTAGCAGAAAAAGTATTAAAAGCACAACAACAAGGAGATGGTATTGATTTTTATCCACCTCGCTTTAATAAAACCTTTACACAATGGTTAGAAAACATTGAAGATTGGTGTATTTCTCGTCAGCTTTGGTGGGGTCATCGTATTCCTGCTTACTTTCATAAACAAACAGGGGAGATATACGTTAATGAAGAGCCACCAAAAGACATTGAAAACTACACCCAAGATGAAGATGTCTTAGATACATGGTTTTCAAGTGCGCTTTGGCCATTTTCAACCTTAGGATGGCCAGATGAAAACGCCGAAGACTTTAAACGTTTTTATCCAAATAGCGTATTAGTAACAGGCTATGACATTATTTTCTTTTGGGTTGCTCGTATGGCCTTTATGGCGTATCAGTTTACAGACTCAAAACCATTTAACGATGTTCTTATTCATGGTTTAGTGCGTGATGCCGATGGCAAAAAGATGTCAAAATCACTAGGCAATGGTGTTGATCCGATGGATGTGGTGGAAAACTATGGTGCAGATGCACTACGGTTTTTCTTAACAACCAATTCCACACCAGGTCAAGATTTACGATTTATACAAGAAAAAGTGGAATCTTCGTGGAACTTTATTAATAAACTGTGGAATGCTTCTCGTTTTGTACTGATGAATATTGAAGAAGATTATTCGCCAAATCCAGAAGACTTTAACCATGCTTCTTTTGTGGATCAATGGATTGTAAACAAGTTAAATCAAACCATCGAAAGTGTAACTTCCAACATGGAACGTTATGAGTTTGCACTAGTAGGGCATACGCTTGTAAGTTTTATTTGGGATGATTTTTGTTCATGGTATATTGAACTAAGTAAAGTAACACTAAATAAAGAGGATGCACAAGCTAAAAAAGCAACTCAGTACACGCTATATACAACCTTAGAAGCGATTGTGAAGTTGATTCATCCATTTATGCCCTTTGTTTCAGAAGAGATTTATCAAACTCTAACAGGTAAATCCAGTGTATCAATATCTTCTTGGCCAACAACCAAGAGCATAGACATTCAAGATTTTACCCAAGTAGATCAACTCATTAGCATGATTAGTAGTGTTCGTGAGCTTCGTTTAAGCAAAGATATTAAAAAAGACACAGATATTGTGGCTTGGGCATTAGATAGTGATAATCAACCTATCAACTTTGATGCTTACATTGCTTCGGTGTTAAAACAATTTGTGAATGTGACACTCATTAAACCAAACGATGATGACACATTAATCTTGCCGATTGTTTCTGGTACGTTGGTTATTGTTAATAAAGGACTTGAAAACAAAGAAAAAGAAATGGCACAACTTAATGAGCAAATAAGCAAGCTAGAAAAAGAGATTACACGTTCTAAAAACATGCTTGCCAATGAAAATTTCCTTAAAAAGGCAAAGGTAGAAAAAGTTGCAGAGGAAAAAGAAAAGTTTGAGGAATATAGTAGACAGTATGATATTTTAAAACAAAAGTTAGAAATGCTAGAAAACAACTGATTGTATAGCAACTACTAATGTTTTTTGATATAATGAGTTTGGTTTTTGAAAAAGATTTAAAAGGAGGAAATATGAGTCAGAAATACGTATATCAGTTTTCTGAAGGAAATGGTAGTATGCGTGAGCTGCTTGGTGGTAAAGGTGCTAACTTAGCCGACATGACAAGCCTTGGTATGCCAGTACCACAAGGGTTTGTAGTTACTACAGAAGCTTGTAACAAATACTACGATGATGGTCAAATTGTGACCGATTCTTTGGTTGATGAGATTTTTGCACACGTTGCAGAGATTGAGAAAACATCTGGAAAAGTTTTTGGAGATGCAACCAATCCGCTTCTATTATCTGTTCGTTCAGGTTCTAGAGCTTCTATGCCAGGGATGATGGATACGATCTTAAACCTTGGTTTAAATGATGAAGTTGTTGAAGGAATTGCAAAATTAAGTGGTAACACTCGATTTGCTTACGATTCTTATCGTCGTTTTATTCAAATGTTTGCCGATGTTGTTATGGAACTTCCAAAACACAACTTTGAAGTAATCATTGATGAAATGAAAGAAGAAAAAGGTATCGTTTTAGATACTCAATTTGATGATGATGATTTAAAAGAAATGGTTCGTCGTTTTAAAGCGTATTATTTCAAGCATAAAAATGAAGAGTTCCCAAGTGATCCTCGTTTTCAATTAGTAGAATCCATTAAAGCGGTTTTCCGTTCTTGGAACAACCCTCGTGCAATCTACTATCGTCGATTAAATGATATCCCATCAAGTTGGGGTACAGCTGTTAACGTTCAAATGATGGTTTTTGGAAACATGGGCGATGATTGTGGAACAGGTGTTGCCTTTACACGTAACCCTGCGACAGGTGAGAAAAAACTTTACGGTGAGTTTTTAATGAACGCACAAGGTGAAGACGTTGTAGCAGGTATTCGTACACCAAAAGACATTGAAGAATTAAAGGACATTATGCCTCATGCGTATGATGAATTTGTAGAAATTTGTGATAAATTAGAAGCGCATTACAAAGACATGCAAGACATGGAATTTACGATTGAATCTGGTAAATTATACATGCTTCAAACACGTAATGGTAAGCGTACTGCAGCAGCGGCATTAAAAATTGCGGTTGATCTAGTTAATGAAGGAATGATCAGCAAAGAAAAAGCTGTCCTACAAGTTAATCCAACACAATTAGATGCATTATTACACCCACAATTTGATGAAAAAGCATTAAAAGCAGCGTCCCCAATTGGTCGTGCACTTCCTGCTTCTCCAGGAGCAGCTAGTGGTAAAGTAGCGTTATCTGCTGCTAGTGCAGTTGCTATGAAAGAAAAAGGGATGAAAGCAATCTTAGTACGTTTAGAAACTTCTCCTGAAGATATTGAAGGAATGCATGTTTCTGAAGGTATCTTAACAGCTCGTGGTGGTATGACATCTCACGCAGCGGTTGTAGCTCGTGGTATGGGTACATGTTGTGTATCTGGCTGTGGTGATATTAAATTTAGTAAAGACAATACCTTTACATTAGGTGGAAAAACCTTTAAAGAAGGCGATGATATTTCCTTAGATGGTACAACAGGAAACATTTATGGTGAAGCGATTGCGACTGTTCCAGCGTCCATTTCTGGTGATTTTGAAACCTTAATGAGTTGGGCAGATAGCTTTAGAACTTTACAAGTTCGTGCGAATGCTGATAGCCCAGTTGATGCTAAACAAGCATTCGATTTTGGAGCACAAGGAATTGGTTTAGTACGTACTGAACATATGTTCTTTGAAGGTGATCGTATTAAAGCAATGCGTGAAATGATTCTTTCGAAAAATGAAGAACAACGTCGTAAAGCATTGGATAAATTATTACCAATGCAACGTGAAGACTTCACAGGTGTGTTTGAATCCATGCAAGGTTATCCAATAACCGTTCGTTATTTAGATCCACCTCTTCATGAATTCTTACCTACAAAAGCAGAAGAAATTGAAGAACTAGCGAAAGAAATGAATTTATCAGTCGCTCAACTTGAAGAAGTTGTCGATTCACTACACGAATTTAACCCGATGATGGGTCATCGTGGGTGTCGTTTAGCGGTTTCTTATCCAGAAATTGCAGAGATGCAAACACGTGCGGTTATTGAAGCGGCTATTACAGTGAATAAAAACCATCCAGACTGGAATTTAGTTCCTGAAATTATGATTCCTTTAGTAGGTGAAGTAAAAGAGTTAGCGTATGTGAAGAGTGTTGTTGTTAAAACAGCGGATGAAATTATTAAAGAAGCTGGTATTGACATGAAATACTTAGTAGGTACCATGATTGAAATTCCTCGTGCTGCATTATTGGCTAATGAAGTTGCTCAAGAAGCAGAATTCTTCTCCTTTGGAACCAATGACTTAACACAAATGACATTTGGTTTCTCACGTGATGATGCGGGTGGATTCTTATCACATTACTACGATAAGAACATTTACGAACAAGATCCATTTGCTCGTCTAGACCAAAAAGGTGTAGGTCAATTAGTACAAATGGCATGTGAAAAAGGTAAAGAAGCTCGTCCAAACATCAAACTAGGTGTTTGTGGAGAACATGGCGGAGATCCAGTATCCATTGATTTCTTCCATCGTGTTGGCTTACAATACGTTTCTTGCTCACCATTTAGAGTACCAATTGCTCGTTTAGCAGCGGCTCACGCAGCACTAAAAAACAAGTAAACAATAAAAAATCAAACATAAAGAAGGTCAAAACGAAAGTTTTGATCTTTTTTTTATGTGCAATGAAAAAAGGCGTTTTAAACACCTTCTTATTTAGTATTAATTAAGATTGAGAAATGTAATCAATATCTCTTCATTGTTATCATTGACAACAGCATTCATCTTCACATAAATTGTATGTGGATTACTAACCAACAGATCAAGTGGTATAACAAGGTAAGTAGAATCAATAAACTGTACAGGATTGGATGAGTCAAAGGATGGTGTTAACGATAATTCAGCCGTTTCTGGCCACTTAACATCATAACCTGGATCATTTGTTTCAAATGTCATTTGAATAGTCAATGAATTGTTGAGTTCATTAATAAATGGAGCATAAAATCCCCAACCCATACCATACATCGGTTCAATTCTAAAAGTTGTATTATCAAGGGTTTTTCTTTTTATGACTTCAAGTTGTATGGTTGTTGTGGTTTTGTTGTTTGAGTTGTCACTAACTTGAAGTTCAACCGTTTGATTGCCAATGATGGATGTATTAAACTCACTGACGCTGACAGATTCAACAGAAATAGTATCCACATTATCATAAATGGTGATATGATCTAATACATTTAGTGGCATATCTTGATATACCACTATGTTTTCTTCACTTTCTATGATTGGTGGTGATGTATCGATGACATCGAATGTAAACTCAAAAGATTCTCTTTTATCGTTGTTGTTTATATCTACTGCTTCAAATACTACTGTTGTTTCACCAAGTGTGCGTATAGTCTGCATTGCTGGTGTTGTAACAATGAGTTTTTCTCTATCGTATTCTATTAATGCTTGCTCGTTAAAAGGAATACCTGCTTCAATAGTTGATTGAGCTTGTGTTACTTTGATTTGATTACACCCTGATAAAAGAAAACCAAATAATAAAATAATGAATGTTTTTTTCATGTTTATCCTCCCACATTATTACTATGAGTATATCATACTTGTAGATAATTAAATAAAAGACTTGACAAAGTTAATGGACTGTATTATTGTAATACTGTATTAAGCAAGTAATACAAGAGAGGTGATTGACTTGTTTGAAAAGAAGATTCCGATTTACATGCAGCTTATTGAACTCTTTAAACAACTGATCGTAAGTGGTAAATGGCCACAGGGAGTTTACATTGAAAGTGTTCGTGATTTAGCGATGACTTATCAAGTTAACCCAAACACGGTGTTTAAAGCGCTTAGTGAGCTCGAACAACAAGGTTTGTTAATCAATGATCGTACGATTGGTAAAAAAGTGACTGAAGATACACAGTTGATTGAACAAACTAAAAAAGAAACATTATTAGAAGCATTACAAATGTTTCTTAATCAAGCGAAAGACCTTGGTTATAGTAAAGATGATGTATGCAAACTTATTAAGGGAAAGGATGAAGTAGAATGATTTCATTAGAAAAGGTATACAAACGATACGGTAGTATTCAAGCACTGTCCAATGTATCGTTGCAATTACCACAAGGAAAGATTATTGGATTATGCGGACCAAATGGTTCAGGAAAAACAACACTTATCAAAATCCTAACGGGATTAATTAGTGAGTATCAAGGAAGTGTGAGAATCAATGATTTTGAAATAGGAGAACAATCAAAAGCGATTGTATCGTATTTACCAGATGTAAATTATATTGACTCTCGTCAAAGTCCGAAACAAATGAAAGCATATTTTAGTGATATGTATCCTGATTTTGATGCTGAGAAGTTTGATCGTTTGCTTGTTTCACTAAAACTAGATGCCAATCAAAACTTTGGTTCATTATCCAAAGGGATGAAAGAGAAGCTTCAATTAGCATTAGTAATGTCACGAAAAGCAAAAGTGTACATCTTAGATGAACCAATTGGTGGAGTTGATCCTGCTGCACGTGAACTAATTTTAAAAACAATTTTGGATAATTATGAGTCAGATTCTTTAGTTTTATTATCTACCCATCTAATTGGTGACATTGAGCAAATCTTTGATCAAGTTATCTTCTTAAAAGATGGTGAAGTGAATTTATACGATGATGTGGAAACACTTCGTCAACAGCATAACCAATCCATTGATGGATTATTTAGGGAGGTGTTCCGTAATGCTTAAACTAATTAAACATGAATTAAAAGCAATCGCTCCAGAGTTTTATGGCATTATGATAGCTTTGTTTGCTCTTGCTTTTGTTGGACCATTTTTACTGCAAGTAAATGTGGATTGGATTATTGCAATTATTATCTTAGTGTTTATTGGTGTAATGTTTGCGATTAATATTATTTCCATTATTGTTATCTTTAAAGTGCTAAACAATCGCATGTTTGGTCATCAAGGTTATTTACAATTAACATTACCAATCTCAACCTTTAAACTACTCATGTCTAAAGTACTAACAACCACGATTATTTATACAATTATAGGTACATTAAGTGCAATTGCATTAATTATCTTTGCATTAATATCGTATAGTTTACTTCCAGTGGATGTCGCAGTAACACAATATGTCATTGATCTAATCTTTAAAAGTGATTTACTTAGCGTGTTTGGTCAACTTATGATTAGCATCGTTCCACTTGGGTTGGCAGCATTTTTCTCCTCGTTGTTGTTGTTGATGTTTGTGATTACCTTTGTGCATACAAGTTTTGTACGAAAAAACAGATTACTGATTGGTATTGTGCTCTTTATTGGAGTTAATATTGTGTTATCAAGTGTAAGTGGACTTGTCTTAAGTGGAGAGTTTCTCATGGCTGATTTTGGTGAAGGTGTCATTATTAATCAATACACCGATCCAATTGTACTAGGCAACATGATTGCTAATCAGTTTAAACTGTCAATTGATTGGTTGCAATACGCGATGCATATCTTATACTACGTAATTATCACAGCATTATTCTTTAGTGGGGCTCAATACTTAATTGAAAACAAATTAGAAGTAGAGTAGAAGAAGCAAAATTTGCTTCTTTTTTTTACGAAAAGATAGAGTGTTAGCGCTTACTTTGATATACTGATAGTAACAAATACAAAGAAAGAAGGGTATTATGAAAATTGGTAGTGTAAAAGAAATTAAAACACATGAATATCGTGTTGGTTTAACACCTGTGCATGTGGCTAGTTATGTAGCGAACAAACATCAAGTTTATATTGAAAAAGGTGCTGGTCTAGGTAGTGGCTTTGAAGATAAAGAATACGTAGATGCAGGAGCGATTATGTGTGATAATGCTCAACTTGTTTGGGATCAAGTGGACATGATTGTGAAAGTAAAAGAACCACTAGAGAGTGAATATCAATGTTTTAGAGAAGGGTTAATCATTTACACATACCTTCACTTAGCTGCAGATAAAGCACTAACAGATGCTATGCTAGCCGCCAAGGTTAGTGGTGTCGCATATGAAACGATAACAGACGATGATAATCAATTGCCTTTATTAAAACCAATGAGTGAAGTAGCGGGTCGTTTGTCTATTCAAGAAGGTGCAAAATACTTAGAAAAACCATATGGTGGACGTGGTGTGTTATTACCAGGTGTTCCTGGAGTTTCTCGTGGTAATGTTGTAATTATTGGTGGTGGCGTAGTTGGTACTAACGCTGCAAAGATTGCGGTTGGTATTGGTGCTAATGTGACGATTATGGATCGTAGTTTAAAACGATTAGAAGAGTTAGATCATCTTTTTGGTAGTAGCATTCAAACGTTGTATTCCACAGAGTTAGCGGTAGCTGAGCAAGTAGCGCAAGCAGATTTAGTTGTTGGTGCTGTGTTAATTCCAGGAGCGAGTGCTCCAAAAGTAGTAAAACGTTACATGTTAAAAAACATGAAAGCTGGCAGTGTGATTGTCGATGTGGCTGTTGATCAGGGTGGATGTACAGAGACAACCAAACGTACATACCATGATGATCCTGTTTATGTGGTGGACGATGTTGTTCATTATTGTGTCGCAAACATGCCAGGAGCAACACCACGTACGTCAACCCAAGCACTTACCAATGCAACATTAGCTATTGGATTAGAGATTGCTAATCATGGATTAGAAGTAGCGTGTGTTACCAATCCTCATATTGCCAATGGGGTTAACACATACAAAGGAAAAATAACGTATGCATCTGTTGCAGAAGCCTTTGATCAACAACATGTGCCTTTAAGTGATTTGTTGTAAAGTGTTAGAGTTTGCAAATGTGTGTGTTTTGTTATAATAAGACTAAGAAGGTGAGTCTATGCCAAATGTAATTACCCATGCACTAATGGCACTACAAAGCAAAGAGCAATTTTCAGAGACAATCATCCTAGAAGCGATAAACAATCATAAAAGTGTGTATCTTTTTGGTTCTAATGGACCTGACTTTTTGTTTTACTACAATGTATGGCCTTGGCTTGATCAAGACAAAGCAAAAGCCATTGGTGATCATGGAGAGTTGATGCATAAACAAAACATCAATGAGTTTGTCGATACGATGATTTCAATTATCAAAAAACAAGAAGATAAGAAAACTAAAGAAATTATGATTGCCTTTGTAGCTGGTTATTTATGCCATTGGGCACTTGATAGTGTGGCACATCCTTTTATCTTTTATCGTTCTGGTAATATGGAAGGTGTTGAAAAGTACGATCATTACAAATATGAATCAGCTTTAGATAGTAAAATCGTGCAAGAAGTGTATAAACAAAGTTTATTAAAATATAAAAGTGCTAGACTTATGAGCATGAAGCCCGTTGATCAAAAGGTCATCGCGTTTTTAGTATCTCATGCACATCAAAAAGTATATGCTTCAACACTAACAAAGCAAGAATGCTTAACTTGCATGAAACATGCAAAACAAGTGTTGCATGTGTTGTTTGATCCTTTTGATATGAAGTATCCATTTCTAAGAATGATTGAAAAAGTATTGTACAAACAAAAAGAAGCCTTTACTTCTCACATGGTGAGAAAGCAAATGAATCTTCAATACGATGAACTCAATGTAAAGCATCAACCTTGGTTTAATCCTACCGATCCACAAACGGTGCACAACGAGAGTTTTATGCAACTTTTTGAGCAATCGATTGGACGAGTTAAATTAGCGATTAAAGCATTTGATAAAGTACTTCATGATCAGTTAGATTCTGTTGGTAATGTTATTCTTGATCGAAGCTTTGATACTGATCGCTCTGATTTTGCGCCTATGATTGTGTTTGATAACATTTATCGAAAATAAAAAAGGGCAATGAGCCCTTACATCAGTATTGTAACATACAAAAGTGTGAAGTGTTAGTCTAGATAAGTCGTTTTTTTATCGTATAATGAACATAAGGAGGTATTATTATGCGAGTGAATATTCATGGCAAGAATTTGAAGATTACAGATGCAATGTATGAACGCGTCAATAAGAAGTTATCGTTTTTAGAGAAATACTTCAACATTGACGAAGATACAGTTGCAAACACGGTAGTTCGTACCTACCCAACGGGGATTAAGTTAGAAATAACAATTTTAACCAAAGTAGGGTATTTACGGGCGGAAGTCGTCCATGAAGATTTTTATGCAGCCTTAGATTTAGCGATGGACAAATTAGAAGACCAAATTAGAAAACAAAAAACCCGTCTATCGAAAAAACATCGTGAAAAATTGGCTGTCGCCTTCTTAAAACAAGTGCAAGAGCTTGAAAAAGAAGATGAACCTAATGCGGAGCCAGTCCGTACAAAAACTGTTGTCGCTCAAAAAATGGACTTGGATGAAGCGATTATGAAAATGGAGATGCTTGGCCACTCATTCTTTATCTTTACTGATATTGATACCGATGCCATTGCGGTATGCTACAAGCGAAATGATGGTGGTTATGGCTTGTTAGAGACTACCTTTGAGTTATAAGTAAAAGACCCTGCGGGGTCTTTTTTTGTGGGTTGTGCACTTTTGCACAGTAATGTGTGCAAATGTTATGACTTCTTTTTTTAACATTTGATGATAGAATAAAAAAAGGAGGCATGCTATGATCAAACTTCAATTGGATGCTCGATGTGTTGCGATACTTAATAAACTGACTACTCATGAAGATTATGTATCACTAAATGAACTAGCTAAACATATAAATGTATCAAAAAGAAGTATTTACTATGACCTTAATCGAATCAATGAATGGTGTGAGATGTTGGATATTGCACCATTAGTTGTCGAGCGTGCAAAAGGAATTCTTTTAAGTGGTGTGCAAAAAGAAAACATAATCAATCATTTAGAAAATGTGGAAACAGCGTACATGGTGTTGCAGCCAAAAGAGCGAGCAGCCATTATCATTTGTTCTTTATTAGCACAACAAGAACCTAGTTTTATCGAGTATTTTGCAAGTGTTTGCGATGTTAGTCGTAACACGATCTTTAATGATTTTAAAGAAGTTCGTAAAAAACTAAAACGATATGGGTTAACATTGCAGTTTGAAACACACGTTGGTTACAGTGTGGAAGGATCAACGATACGCAAACGAGCTGTTTTTCTTTACTATCTTGAAACAGTAATAAATTTAAAAGAACAAGGTATTGATTTAACAAAGTTATCGTTGAACTTTTATGATCAAGAAGCGATTGAAAAAAACATGCTTCGCTTTAAAGAAATCGAACGAAAACTAAACATAACTTATGTCTCTGGTGTGTTGTTTTCATTGAGTGTTCTAGTAAGCAATGTCCTTAGTAAAAACAAAGCAGTGGATTTAGAAGATGTCGATCAAGAAGAGATTATGGCTTCATCAGAGTATGCTCAAATAAAAAGCGTGTTTAAACATTTGCCAAGCAACGAGCAAATTTATTTTGCGATGCACCTGTTAGGTTCGCGTGTTCAAGTACCATTAAAGAAAAAACTAGATGAAAACATCATCGAAATGTCCAAAGAAATTGTCGGTAATTTTGAGCGCATTGCATGTGTTTCTTTTCATAAAAGAGAACAACTTGTGTCCATGCTCGCGCAACATTTACAAATGTCTATTTATCGCTATCGCTATGGAATTCAACTTGGAAATCCATTGATTGAAGAAATTCGAAAAAGCTATGCTGATTTGTTTGATATTACTAAAAAAGCGTTGCATTCAATGAAACAGGAGTTGGCATTTCCAATACCAAATAGTGAAGTAGCGTACATTACGATGCATTTTGGTGGGTTTTTAAAAAATCAAAGCGACACGTATCGGGTAAAAGTAATTATTGTCTGTCCTAATGGGATATCCACTGCCTATATGTTAAAAAGTGAAGTAGAATCGCTTCATCCTTCTATTGATGTGGTGGGTATTGTATCTGTGGATGAGCTTGATAAGTATTCCAATCAGGCTGATTTTGTTATTTCAACCGTGGATGTTAATGCGTACATTCCTGTGCTTCGTGTAAATCCTATCATTTCAGAAGAAGATCGAATGCGAATTTTATCGAAAATGGTTAGTGAACAAGTTCGTAGCAAACCACTTCAAAAAGTGTTGGAAAAGACACTAAAGATCGTTTCTAATTATGTTGGAGAACAAGAGTTTGAGCAAGTTAAAAAAGATATTGAAAATGCATTTTATGCTAGTGAATATCGGCGCAACAACCCATATTCTATTTCTTTGTTGGATGTGATTACTCAACAAGACATTCACGTTGTGCAAAACGTTGCGTCGTGGCAACAAGCCATTACACTAGCATCACAACCACTTCTACAAAGCAACAAAATTAATGAAAGTTACGTGCAATCAATGATTGACAGTGTCGATCAATATGGGCCATACATCGTCATATCCCCACAAGTTGCACTAGCGCATGCACTTCCAAAAGACAATGTCTTTTCATTAAGTGTGTCCATGCTAAAAATAAATGAGCCGATTTATTTCGATAATGAACAAGTTAGCGTTGTCTTAGTTTTAGCACCAATTGATGAAAAGAGTCATCTAGGAATATTAAAAGACATCATGGATTTGTTTAATCAAAGTAAGTTTGTCAAAAAACTCTTTGATGCAATTGACAGCAATACAATTTTAAATTTACTTACACAGTATCAATACCATGAAGGAGAAGAAGTTGATGAAATTGATGATTTTTGATTTAGATGGAACCTTATTAGATAAGAAAACGCACACCCTATCACAAGAAGTGGTGGATGCGATAGCCTCAGCACAAAAAAAGGGAATAAAAGTACTACTAGCAACAGGTAGACACATAGAAACAATCGATTTGTTTATTTTAAATGCGATAGCTTTTGATGGGTATGTGACTGTCAATGGTAATATTCTTTTGGATAAAAACAAAAACAAAATCGTGGATTATCCACTTTCCAAGGAAGATTTTACACAACTAACTCACTTGTGTAACCAACACAATCTTCCGTTTGCTTTTCATACACGACAAGGTATTGTAAGTGAAAAAGACAATCCAATCACACAAGCTTTAGAGACAATACATCATCATAAAGATGGAATTATCATTGATGAAAACATGCATGATTATGCAGATGCAGTGTATAACTTTATGATTTATAGTGAAGATAAAGAAGCACTTCAAGTATTTAATGATCATTTTAAGCATTTAAAAATGGAATCTTTTTTTCCACATTGCTATGACTTTTATAGTAAGTCCATAAATAAGGCAGTAGGGATTGAACTGTTTTTGCATAAGTTTAAATGCACTTGGAATGATGTTGTGGCATTTGGTGATTCTATCAATGATGTTTCAATGCTAGAAAAAGCAAACATTGCTTACATAATTGATAACAATAAAAACACATTGGATCATTTAAACATCCCCATGATCAAAGGGGGGCCTTTATCCAGTGAGTTTCCACAAATTATCCAAAAACATAGCAAGGTTGCGATCAATGATTTAACAAGCGATGAAGTGTTGGTAAGAATGAATGACAATCGTTTAAAAATGACACTGTTAATAGCCGCTTCGTTTTTTATTTTTGGCATTCAATCGATGTTTATTGCCCAAAATGATCGATGGATACTTTATTTTTCTTTAAGTGCCATCATGAGTGTTTTAGCAGCATTAATCATGCGAAAAAAGAAACAGTAAATGTGTGAAAAATATGTGAAGTAACGTTTTGCACAATCGAGTGTGTAAAGATTGTGCTTGAGTCAACTAAAGTGCGTTGTTAAGATAAACCTGTAAGATGAGGTTTATGAAAGGGGAAACTATGGCAGCATTGGTAAAAAAAGAATTTGTTCAGGTTATCGAAAGAGTCGATGATTGGACCCAAGCAATTGAATTGAGTATGGAACCATTACTAAAACATGAGTGTATTGAAAGAAGATATGTTGAAGCAATTTTTGATAAGACTCAAAAGTATGGTCCTTATTATGTGGTTGCTCCAAAAATAGCCATGCCTCATGCTTCCTTTGATCAAGGTGTGTTATCTAAAGCTATTTCGGTATTGTTAATTAAACAACCAGTGAAATTTTCACAAGATGGTTTCGATGTGCATCTTGTTGTTGGTTTGGCAGCAACAGATTCTCAAAGTCACCTACAATCATTGGTTAAATTATCTGAAATGTTGGATAATGGAGAAACACTCGATCAAATTTTAGAAGCTTCATCAAGCCAAGAGCTCTATGAGTTCTTTAGAAACATTTAGTACAGGGGAATTTGTACAAAAGGAGGAATAGTTAGTTATGGAAAACGTATTACTGTTTTTACAAGATGTGTTGTCTACTCCTGCATTATTAATTGGTGCTATGGCTTTGATTGGTTTAATTGCACAAAAAAGACCAATTGAAGAAGTTATTAAAGGCACACTTAAAACCATTCTTGGTTTTATTATCATTGGTGCTGGTGCAGGTGTCTTGGTTGGATCACTAAATTTCTTTGGTGATTTGTTCAACTTTGCTTTCGGTGTTCAAGGTGTTGTGCCTAACAACGAAGCTATCGTATCGTTGGCATTAAATGAATATGCTCAAGCTACAGCACTTATTATGGCTTTTGGTATGATTGCCAATATTTTATTAGCACGCTTTTCAAATTGGAAGTATATCTTCTTAACCGGTCACCATACGTTGTATATGGCTGCATTGATTGCGGTTGTGTTAACAGTTGGTGGTTTAGAAGGATGGCAACTAATCGTTGCTGGTAGTGCTTTGCTTGGATTTACCATGGTCTTCTTCCCAATGTTGGCTCAAAAAACAATGGTGAAAATTACTGGTGAAGAAAACATTGCATTTGGTCACTTTAGCACACTTGGCTATGTGTTCTCAGCATGGTTAGGTACAGTTTTTGGAAAAGGTTCAAAATCAACGGAAGAAATTAAATTCCCAAAACGTTTATCTTTCTTACGTGATACATCTGTTGCGATTGCATTAACGATGTTCTTGTTCTTTTTCTTAGTATCAATCATTGCATCGTTTAAAGATGGCTATGACATGGCTATGACTGGTGGTATGAACTGGTTCTTATTCTCAGTCATTCAAGCGTTAACTTTTGCTGGAGGAGTTTATGTGGTTCTTGCAGGGGTTCGTCTGCTTATTGCAGAAATCGTTCCTGCATTTAAAGGGATTTCAGAAAAAATCGTTCCTAATGCAAAACCTGCACTTGATTGCCCAATCGTCTTTCCATTTGCGGAAAACGCAGTATTGATTGGTTTCCTTGTTTCATTTTTAGGTGGTATTGCTGGATTAGGTATCTTAGTAGCTCTTGGTGGAACTTTCTCATTGCCACTAATTCTACCTGGTGTTATTCCACACTTCTTTACAGGTGCAACCGCTGGTGTCTTTGGTAATGCAACTGGTGGACGTCGTGGTGCGATTATTGGATCATTTGGTAATGGATTACTAATTACTTTCTTACCTGCATTTTTGATGCCAGTATTAGGTACTTTAGGATTTGCAAACACAACATTCTCTGACGCTGACTTTACAGCTGTTGGTATTGTAATGGGTAATGTTGCAAATGTAGTTCAAGGAAATGGATTATTAATTGTTTCACTATTAATCTTCTTATTACCAGTCGTTTTAGGTCTTGTCAAAACTAAAAAAGCATAGTTTAATGAAAGGGTAAGCGTTACGTTTACGCAATCAAATAGGAGGACATCTAGTGATCAAAAAGATTCAATGTGTTTGTGGTAGTGGCTTAGGATCATCGTTTCTAGTCGAAATGAATGTCAAAAAAGCATTAACTAAGTTCGGTGTATCCGATATTGAAGTTAGTCATAGCGCTGCGACAGATGTCTACAAAGGTGCTGCTGATTTGTTTGTTTGTGGGAAAGATATGTATGATATATTAAACCCATATGGACCATGTTTGGTCTTAACAAATATCATCTCTGCATCAGAATTAGAAGAGAAGTTAGAAGCTTATTTAAAACAAGAAGGTGTTCTATAACACCTTCTGCTTTTTTTGGAGGTTAAAAGCAATGAATTCAAATGAAGTTTTTGCAATGAAAGTACGCTTAGAAACATGCAAGATGCTTAAAGCTCGTGGGTTTGGTCATCTTGGAGGTGCTTTAAGTATTGTTGAAGTGCTTTCAGTGTTGTTTAATGATGTAATGTCTGTTGATCCACAAAACCCACAAGATCCTTCACGGGATTATTTTGTTTTATCTAAAGGGCATGGTGGACCTTCTTATTATTCTACCTTAGCATTAAAGGGTTTCTTTGATGTTTCATTGTTAAGCACACTTAACAATAACCAAACAAACTTGCCTTCACATCCAGATCGTACAAAAACAATCGGTATCGATGTGACAACAGGATCGCTTGGTCAAGGAATTTCTTTAGCAGTAGGACTAGCAAAAGGCTTTAAAATGTCTGAGAAGTCCAATCAAGTGTATTGTGTTATTGGCGATGGTGAATGCAACGAAGGTCAAGTTTGGGAAGCTATTCAATTTATTGCTCATCATCAATTAGATAACTTACTTATCTTTATTGATGAGAATCATAAACAGTTGGATGGTACGACACAAAGTGTACTTAATCCTTTTGATTTGGCGAAGAAAGTAGAAGCGTTTGGTCTGTTTACTCAACGTGTCAATGGGAGTGATGTCAATGTTATTAAAGAGGCTATTGCACTTGCAAAAAGCAAGACAACAGTCGCAAGTTGTATCGTTTTAGATACAGTTAAAGGTCAAGGTATTCCTTACTTTGAACAAATGGATGATAATCACCACATTCGTTTTGATGAAACATCCATGGCTCAACTAGATAGTGCCATTGAGTCATTAGAAAAGAAATTGTTGGAGGTATCTCATGATTAAACCATTTGATCGCAATCATACAACTGAAATGAGAGCAGTATATGCTCAAACACTCATTGACATGATGAGCAAAAACAAAGATGTTGTAATTATGGACGCTGATTTGGTGAGTGCTTCAGGAACAAAAAAAGTGTTTGATGCCTTTCCAAAGCAAAGCATTAACATGGGGATAGCAGAAGCAAACATGATGGGTGTTGCTGGGGGATTGTCTTTAAGTGGGAAAATTCCTTATGTGCATACCTTTGCACCATTTGCGACTCGTCGTGCTTATGATCAGATTTATTTATCGGGTGCATATCAACAGGCAAACTTTCGTATTTTAGGTTCTGATCCTGGTTATTGGGCTGCCCACAATGGTGGAACCCATACATCGGTTGAAGATTTAGCATTAATGCGTGTTATTCCAACCATGAATGTCTTAGTGCCAGCGGATGCTGTTGCACTTAAATGGATGCTTCATTACACTGAAAAAGCATATGGCATGTTTTATATTCGTATGGGTCGAAAAGACTATGTGGATCTTTATCAAGAAGACGCAACCTTTGAACTTGGTAAAGTGAATGTCTTAAGTGAAGGAAAAGATGGAGTTATCTTTGCGATTGGTGAAATGGTTGCTGAAGCAATGGATGCGGCGATGATAGTTAAACAACAATTTAATCTTGATGTGGCTGTTGTCGATGTGTTTAGTTTAAAGCCATTAGACAAAGAAAGTATAATAAAGCAATCTCATAATAAGAAGTTTGTTATTACTGCAGAAAATCATAGCATTATCAATGGTTTAGCAAGTGCTGTCAGTGAAGTACTTGTGGAAAACAAAAATCATCCACCACTACGTAAAGTTGCTATAAATGATCGCTTTGGAGAAGTTGGTACAATCGATTATTTATCAAAAACGTATCAAGTAAATGCTGAAAACATTGTAAAAGCCATCAAGGAATTTATCTAACCCCTTTCAGACTGTTGACAAATAAGTTGACAGTCTTTTTATTTGCTATCGACTGTTTCACGCGTTATTTATTGAACTTAATGCCATGCTTTAGTATACTAAGTTGTGGACTAGGAGCGTGTATTATGATTGTTGTAAATAAAATAAGTAAAAAGTATGGGAAAGTATTGGCGGTAGACAATGTAAGTTTACAAGCACAACCTGGTAAAATTACAGTTTTATTAGGACCAAATGGTGCTGGTAAGTCAACGACAATAAAAAGTATTGCGGGATTACTAAACTTTGATGGTGACATATACGTTAATGATTATAAAAACATAAGCGTAGAGGCGAAAAGAAGTTTTGGCTATGTATCGGAAGTGCCAATGCTTTATGATGCATTAACGGTCAAAGAACATTTACGATTTGTACTTAAATCGTATAAAAAAGAGGAAGATTTAGAAAAGATTGAAAGCTTACTCAAACAGTTTAATTTAGCGGATCATCAAGATAAACTAGCTAAAGAACTTTCCAAAGGGATGAGTCAAAAATTATCGTTTTTATGTGCGTTAATCATTGAACCACAAGCATTGCTTGTGGATGAACCATTACTTGGGTTAGATCCTCAAGCGATTGAACAAATGCTTCAAACCTTAGTAGAGTTAAAAAACAATGGCGTTTCAATTTTACTAAGTACACATATTATTGATATGATTCAAGATTTTTATGATGAAGCTTACATAATGGATCAAGGAAAAATTGTGACTCATATCATTAAAGAAGAAGACACTCTACCATTAAAAACAATCTTTTTCGAACAAGTAGGGAAGATTTTATGAATTCGTTAGTTTACTTAATAACTAGAAAAACATGGGGAGTAATTCGAGGGTGGTATCGTAAACCACTTAGTGCCATTTTAACATCGCTTGCATTGTTGTTTGTGGGTGGTCTTTTAGTGGGTTTAGTTTTATCACCAAGTAGGAGTGATCTAGTGGACTTTTCCATTGTTTCAATTTTATTAACAGGAGTTTTTGTTGGGATATTTACTTTTTCTTTACTAAGTAAAAATAAAGCATTAGTGTATCAAAACGATGCTTCTTTTGTTTTAGCAGGACCTTTTAGTAAAAAACAAGTGTTAGGGTATGTACTTATGAATGATGTAACCCAGAACATTTGGATGACGTTAATTTTTAGTAGTTACATTTTAATTTTTTCTCGTGGAGCAATTGGTAGTATTGGCAATTTTTTCTTGGTGTTTTTTGCGATCTTTTTATTTAGTGGTGTGATGCTTATTTGCACTTCTTATGATTATGTCTTAGAAAAGGGAATTGCCAAATATAGTATAATCAAAAAGATTGGTCTTACTTTACTTGTGGGTGGATTTCTCCTATTTGCTTTTTCAATTGCTATGAGAAGTGGTATTGATATTACCACACCATACACGTTGTTTTCGGATGGTTATTTACACTGGTATCCTGTGTTTGGATGGTTTTTAGGACTTCTTTATCATGGGTTTATGGGTGAGTTTGTCATGGTTGTATTATATGTTTTCTTATTAGCACTACTTGGAGCTGTCGTTGGCTGGTTGTTTTTTAACACGAAGATTGACTTTTATGAAGCGGCGATGATGGATTCACAGCGAATTCAAGTCATTGTGGATAAAGCAAAAAGTGGCAACACCGCTGATTTAGCAATGATGAATAAAAAGTTAAAATCTAAGCAAGGAAAGTTTTCAAGTGGCGCACTTGCTATATGGTCTAGCTATGTGTTACAAATGCGTAAGTCCAATCAGTTTATTAAAATAGGAGATTTTATTTTCTTTAGTATGTATACAGCCATTGCTTATTTTACAGGATCACTTGAATCGTACATTATGATGATAAGTATCGTGGTGTTTATTACGATTAACAGTGATGCACTTACGTATGAGTTAAAAAGACCGTATGTTTATTTAATACCAGACTCATCGTTTAAAAAAATGTTGGTGCTTCTTTTACCAATGATGTATCGCATGGTTATAATTACTGTATTAGGTGGTGTGATGAGTATGGTGATGTTTCAACAAACAATCGGTGGTGCACTCTTTTTTGTCCTTTCCTTATGGGGCATTGCACTAGTGTTAATTGCAGGTAGTGTGTTTACACTTAAAGTACTTAAAGGAAATAAAAACCCACTTGTCGAACAACTTATACGTATGCTTATTATTGCGATTGCTTTAGTACCTTCTATTGTCTTAGTTGTTGGATTAACACTGACAGTACTACCATTAGATTCACCAAACTGGTTTATGACTGTGTCAATCGTTGTGCTAATGATCAATAGTGGTTTATCATTAGGGATTGTAAAGTTATCCTCCAACATGCTTGAAGGATCTGACATGTTTGTATAAAGCGCAACCAGCGCTTTTTTTCTGAATGAAAAAATAATGAAAACAAAACTAATAAGTGCAAAACTTTCACTAATAAATGAAAATATCTTTACATTTACTCTTTTTCGCACTAAAATAGAAAAGTAAAAAAAACGGAGGAAAACGTGATGGCTCATATGTACGATGATTTTAAAATGTATTTGTGTGATAAAACAATATTAAAAGAAAGGCTGCCATTTCCGGTGTACAAGAAGTTTCGGGATGTTCAAAAAAATGAACAAACCATGGATAGTGAAACGGCAGACGCATTAGCGCATGCAATGAAAATGTGGGCGCTTGAAAAAGGGGCAACCCATTATGCGCATTGGTTTTTTCCGATGACAGGATCAACGGCTCAAAAACACGATGCCTTTTTAGAACCGGTAGAAGATGGATTTCCGATGGCTCGCTTTAATGGTAAAGCACTCATTAAAGGTGAAGCTGATGGCTCAAGCTTTCCAAGTGGTGGATTACGCGCTACCTTTGAGGCAAGAGGCTATACATATTGGGACATTACTTCACCGGTTTTTATTCGCGATCATGTGTTGTGTATACCATCTATTTTTGTTTCTTATCATGGAGAATCGTTGGATGAAAAGGCACCACTGCTTAAGTCAATGGATGCAGTGTCCACTTGTGCAACATCACTTTTGCATACTTTAGGTTATCACGATGTAAAACGTGTCATTCCAATGCTTGGTCAAGAACAAGAATATTTTTTAGTTGATGAAGCGTTGTATAAAAGACGATTAGATTTAAAACTAGTTGGTCGTACATTGTTTGGTGTTGCACCAAGCAAAGGACAAGATAGTGAAGATCATTATTTTGGGTCAATACCTGATAAAGTGATGGCGTTTATGCAAGATGTCAACCATGCTTGTTGGAAATTAGGTATTTTCTCAAAAGTAGAACATAATGAAGTAGCGTTTAATCAGTTTGAAATCGTACCAATGTATGCTCCAGTGCATATTTCCATTGATCAAAACCAACTGATCATGGATATTTTAAAGAAGACCGCCAAAAAACATGGTTTAGCGTGCTTGTTGCATGAAAAGCCATTTGTTGGTATTAATGGCTCTGGTAAACATAATAACTGGTCACTAACAACCAACACGAACATAAATCTATTTGATCCAGGGGATAGTGTGCAAGAAAACATTCGTTTTCTATTGTTTGTGGTTGCCCTATTAAAAGGAATTGATCAATATGCACCACTACTTCGTTTAGCTTCATCAAGTGCAGGCAATGATCATCGTCTAGGAGCCAATGAAGCGCCACCAGCGATTATTTCTGTGTATCTAGGGGAATTACTTGAGTATTTACTAAACGACATAGAAAACAACACACCGACCTTTATAGACAACCAGAAAAAACAAACACCATTAAAAAACTTAGCAGATATTCCAACTGAGTTTTCTGATCGTAATCGTACATCACCATTTGCTTTTACAGGGAGTAAGTTTGAGTTTAGGATGGTTGGATCATCCAAATCCGCTGCCCTTGTGCATACTATTTTAAATACGATCATGGCACAAAACATTCAAGAGATTGATGAAGCACTACAACAAGTCGACCAAGAGAAACGCTTTGACCATGCTATCTCCATTATTAAAGACACATACAAAGCATCCAAACGTATTTTGTTTAATGGTGATGGTTATTCTCAAGAGTGGGTTGCTTTAGCTAAAAAACGTGGTTTACCGAACTTGTCTAGCTTTAGTGAAAGTGTCGATTACTTACTTCAAGAAGATACCGTTGCATTATTTGAGAAGTATCATGTACTAACTTCCTATGAACTTGAGGCACGGGCTGAAATATTGCACGATCAATTTGTAAAAGCCATTGTCTTTGAAAGTAAAACAGCGTGTGAAATGATTGAGCGACAAATATTACCAGCAGCAATTAATGAACTAAAAAATGTAGGTGATATACAATCAGTATCACAATACATCAAGTTTAAAAAACAAACATTAGAAACTAGCATTGATGCTTGTGCACAGCATGTAGAAACAGTAAAAGAATTATTAAAGGAAGCAGAAAATATTTCACTGTTATCGAAAAAAGGTGAGTTTATGCATCAAGCAGTGCGTCCTTTACTCCAAAAATTACGAGAATGTGCGGATGTGTTAGAAGAAAACATTGCGGCTAACCAATATCCAATTCCTACTTACACAGATTTACTTTTTAGTTTTGATTAAACCATTACTGTTAAAAGGTGTGTATGATATAATGTTCTCAAACTTTATGTAGGAGGCAAGCATGTCATTAACACAACATTTAACGAAAGAGTTGTATGAAGATGTAAAACTAAAAAACAAAGGTCAACGTGAATTTCAACAAGCAGTGCTTCACTTTTTAGAAACAATTGATCCACTTTTAGATCAGTCGGAGTATTTTGAAGAAGGATTATTAAAACGATTTTTAACAGCTGATCGTATTATCGCCTTTAAAGTCGTTTGGCAAGATGATAACAATAAAGTCCAAGTAAACAAAGGCTATCGTGTGCAACATAATAATGCACTAGGTCCATACAAAGGAGGATTACGTTTTCATCCAAGTGTCAACTCCTCCATCATTAAGTTTTTGGCGTTTGATCAAACACTAAAAAATGCTTTAACCGATTTACTTATTGGAGGGGCAAAAGGTGGATCTGATTTTAACCCAAAAGGCAAATCCGATAATGAAATTATGCGTTTTACACAAGCTTTTATGAGTGAGTTGCATCATTATTTAGGTCCAGATTGGGATATACCAGCTGGTGATATTGGGGTTGGTTATCGTGAGATTGCTTACATGGTTGGAAAACTTAAACAACTTCGCCGTTGTATTGATGGTACCCTTACTGGAAAACCAGTCGGTTATGGTGGGTCACTCATACGAAAAGAAGCGACCGGGTATGGTTTGTTGTATTTTATGGAAGCATTACTTAACCATTTTCATCAATGTGATTTTACTGATAAAAAAGTAATTGTCTCTGGTTCGGGTAATGTGGCTATCTATGCCGCAGAAAAAGCAGTGTCACTTGGTGCAAAAGTTATTGCTATGAGTGATTCAAGTGGGTATGTCACTAATCCTGATGGATTAAATATAGAGCACATAAAAAAAGTAAAAGAAGAAAATCGTCAACGCATTGATAAAGTATGCCATTACGATAAAAAAGCCACCTTTGTAAGTGAAGGTAGCATTTGGCAGTGTGCTTGTGATGTCGCACTACCATGTGCAACGCAAAATGAAGTGACACTTGATGATATTAAAGCATTACATAAACAAAATGTATTGGCCATTGGTGAAGGGGCAAACATGCCACTTACCGAAGAAGCCATGGATTATGTCAAAGAAAATAACATTATATTAGCACCAGGCATTGCTAGCAATGCTGGTGGGGTTGCGGTAAGCGCTCTTGAAATGTCACAAAATGCTTCTAAATTGATGTGGAGTAGTGAAGAAGTAGATCAACGTCTTCAACACATTATGGCAAACATCTTTACAGAAGTTTTAACAACCGCCCAACAATTTAATCACGGTTCTAATTTAATTTTAGGAGCACAACTTGCTGGTTATTTAAAAGTAGCGAAAGCCATGGTTGAACAAGGTATTGTGTATTAAATTTGATAGTAAAAAAAGCACTGTCCAACATAAACAAAAGCGATGATTCCTTATGTGAACATCGCTCTTTTTAATGCATATTCTATGATCATGCCATAAAATATACCAGCTATAAAACTAATGCTATCGACAAAACCAGTCGCGCTATAAAAGGCAAACGACACAAGCAAACCAACAAAAGCTCCTCTAAATAAGGAAGCATGCATCAATCTGTTTGGCCATGGTAACCCAAGTATAAAGCCAAGTAGCAGACGATTATACCATAGTGAAAACATCCATAGTGCATCGACAGTATAACCTGATCGTATATATGATCCTACTATGCAAACGACACCCAATGCGCTTGCTATTAAAAGTGATAACTTCATTTTCTTCGTCATGTTCTTCTCCGTATTTTTTTATTTTCTTTTCAATAATTGATACAACAACGCGAATCCTTTTTTAAAGATTGTTGTCGACTCTTTAACAACCGGTCTAAGTGGTGTTGTTTTTCGCAACTGCGCATCACGTATTTGTTGTTGTTGGCTATCAAAGGCTTCTTCATGTTTATGTTTAACTTTTTGATAGTTACCAAATTTATTAAGTTGTCGACCTTTAATATTATCCCTTAAGGCATAAAGCAATGTTGTGTGTATTTGTTTGATCACATCTTGATCTAAAATCCATGTGCCTACCTCGACTCGTCGAGTTGTCGAGCGTGTCATTAAATCACCGGAGGCAATCATCATTTTCATCATGTCACCTTCACCAAAACAATACACACGTGCATGTTCTAAAAAGCGACCGACCACACTTACAACCCGAATGTTCTCGGTTTTGTCTTTGACGTTTGGTACTAAACAACATATACCACGTATTATCAAATCGATGGATACGTTGTGATTGGATGCTTCTTGTAATTTATCAATAATATCCCGATCAGTAAGAGAGTTGCATTTAAACAATATTTTTGCTTTTAATCCTTTTTTTGCTTTGGCAATTTCTTGATCAATACCATGTAGTATCGCCATTTTAAAGGACATCGGAGAGACAGACAAATAACGATAGGATCCTTGTAAGTTTGCAATACCCATGTTTGTAAAGAAAGTATGGATATCTTCTCCAATGCCTTGATGAGCGGTTAACAATAAAAAGTCAGCGTACAATCGATTGGTTTTTTCATTAAAGTTACCGGTTGAAACACCACTAATGTACGATACTTTTTTGTTTTTTATCATGGTGATAGACAAACATTTTGCATGTACTTTGTATTCTTCAAAACCATAAATCAGTTTGCATCCTGCTTGTTCTAGTATTTCGGCAACATCAATGTTGTTTCTTTCATCAAAGCGTGCCCTTAATTCAATTAAAACAATAACTTCTTTACCATTTTCAGCAGCTTCTCGTAAGTATTGCACAACTTGCGAGTTGTTTGCTAAACGATAAATGGATATTTTAATGGAGGTTACAGAAGATGAAAATGCAGCTTCTTTAAGCAGTTGTAAAAAAGCATCAACATCATCGTATGGATAAGAAAGCAACACGTCTTTTTTATAAATTGCCTCCATGATTGATTTATCTTTATTTACTCCACTTGGATAAACAGCAACATAAGGTGCGTACAAGAGTTCTGTCTTTTGTTTTAAAGTAGCTTGATCAATGAGTGTGTACACATAAGAAAAATCAAGTGGTGATTCACTAGTATGCACATGCATGTCAGTTAAGCGTAGTTTTTCTTTTAAGAAAGTTAATGTAAAGTCACTTAGTTGTTGGTTTACTTCTAATCGTACAGGGGAAAGACGTTCTCTTTTTCTAATGATTTTTTTCATTTGAAGCCGTAAGTCCATGTCAAAATCAATGTACTCATCGTCAAGATGGACATCAGCGTTACGTGTAATGCATATAACCCCAACATGAGACACATCGTATTGCTTAAATACTTTTTTAAAGAAAGCCATTAAAATATCTTCCATAAGCACAAAGGATGTTGTTTCTCTAGGTAAGCGAATCATTTGTGGTAAGTTATCACTGACAGGAATTACACCAATGGTTTCAAAACCACTGTTTGATACTAACGATGCAACGACTACTTTTTGTTTGTTTAAAAGATGAGGAAAAGGATGATGTGCATCAATAATAGAAGGAGAGAGTAAAGGAGAAATGTCTTTTTTAAACACATCTTCGATGTACTTAAGTTCCATGGCTGAACAATCTTTTATTTGTGTATGCTCTATGCCTTGTTGGCTTAATGCTTTGGATAGTTTAAAAAACACTTTGTCTTTTTGCTTATTTAACCTGGCTGTTTCTTGATATATGCATTTGAGTTGTTCTTTGCTTGTTAAGTTTGATTTGTTGTCGGTGTGATTTTTTTTAAGCAAGGAAATATCCGTTAAACTACCAACTCGAATCATGTAAAACTCATCAAGGTTGGATTGAAAGATTGCTAAAAATTTCAAACGTTCTAAAAGTCCTACTGATTTATCCAGTGCTTCTTTTAATACTCGTTCATTAAATTTTAGCCATGATAGTTCACGGTTTTGTGTGTAACTCACATCGTACAAATCATTCATTACTCATCCTTTTGATTCATTATATGCTCAATTAAGTATCCTTCACGAACCCCATAATCACTAACGGTGAGAATGGATGTGTTAAAACGTTTGCATACTTCTTTTAAAATTAAAAGTCCAGGAGTAATGGTGTGAATACGATCGGAAACATGATGCAAAAGCACATCTAAGTTTTCGCGTTTGTCTTTGCTAATAAACTTAATGAGTTTTTTAAGTTCGCTTATGGAAATGTCATTGTCATCCTTGGTTTTATCAAAGATGCTTTGCGATAGCTTACGACCAGCACGAATTGTACCTCCAACACCAATGGCAGAGAAATATTCTTTCTCAAAGATATGTTTTACACTATCTAGCTCATCATTCACAAGTTTTTTAATGGTTTTACGTTCTTTTTTATTTGGTAGTAAGTGTGAAATTGCTTTTTTGTACAAGTTTAATGAACCAACAGGAATACTGATGGCATAAACGATGACATTATCTTCAAACACAACAATTTCAGTTGAACCACCACCAATATCAACAAGCACACCTTGAGGTGAACTGATGACTTTTTTTGCGCCAATAAAGTCAAGGGTAGCTTCCTCTTCACCTGAAATAACGTGAATGTTAGTGCTTGTTTCTTTTTCAATAAGCAAGATCGCTTCTTGCGAGTTTTTGACATTTCGTAAGGCAGCTGTCGCAAACACAACAAAGTGATCGACATTAAATTGTTTGGTTACAGATTGAAACTCAAAAAGTGCATCAATGGCGGCTTTAATACCAGCCATGGACATTTTATCTTCAATAATATACCCCGCTAATCCTAAGTTTTTCTTTGTTGTAAACAACAGTTGAAATTCGTTGTTTTCAATGTTGTATACATTCATGCGTACGGTGTTTGAACCCATATCGACTAAGGCTACGCTACTCATCTTTTTTCTCTCCTTCTAAAAGTTGATAACAACTTTGATATGCTTGTTTTTCTTTGTTTGCTAAATACTCATAAAAATCAGTAATCGCTTTTGATGATGCATCATAGACACATAATCGTTTTATAAAATGAACATCACTTAAAACGCCTAATTGTTGAGAAAGTGCTTTGCTATTGAGTGCATCAGTAGTCTCGCACTTTAACTGATCACTTGTGGACTCATTAATGTAGCGAATCATTTTGACATGCTTGCGAACATCGTGCATAGCTTGATAGTCACTTAAGTCAATGTTTTTAACTTCTGCTATTGTTTGCTTTGTCCACTTGTACAATCGTTTTTGAAGTGTGCTCTTTTTAATAGTCGCATTTTTCTTAACTAGGTTAGTAGCTAAGCTATCGTGTAAAAAATCAATGATACTTAATGCATGAAATGAAAAAATCGCAGATTCTCTAATGTGTTTAGTTTTTATAAGCCAATCACTTACATAACTTTCATGCTCTGGATAACGCTGCACAAAGTCTTTTAAAGTTAAGTTTAAAACATCCATTTCACGGGTAAGTGAAAAATGACGTGCATTACTTTGACATGTTTTGATGAGTTTCTTAGTTTTATTTCTTTTTAAATAAGGCTTAAAAAAGGACAGCAATGAACGTAAATGACGAATTCTCACACGAAACTGATGAACGTGCTCAATTTCATCTGGAAACTCTTTTATTTGTTGTGCACAAACTAATATCTCACTAATCTGTTGATGAAGTAACGACGTTATCCATGCACGATTGGCTTTGTTTTTGTTCATGTTGGCTCACTTTTTTAAAGGGATTACACAATCTTTAGCTATCTTCATTATAAAACTCAACTTTATTAAATGCAACGCAAGTCCTTTATTCAACTGCATTGCTAAGGTAGAAAATTAAGCAATATTGTGTAAAAAAAGGTTATTAAAAAGCCTCGTTTGCTTTATAATGGATTCACAGATCAAATGCAGGAGCAAGAAAATGAGAGATGATAAGACAAAGCAGAGAATACTACAGTATTTAAAACAACACGTTAGTTTTAATGAAAGTGAAGAAAAAGAAGTGTTTGAACATTTAGATCAGCCCGATAGTGTTGTTGAGATAATTGATGCTCAACACAACCTTGTAGGAGTGATTAAAGTATCCACTTGGGATAGTTTTGCCCATCAAAAGGCTGCACAACTTATTGTAGGGTGTGATGAACAGGTAGAAGTATATGAGATTGTACAACAAAAACTAGAACAAGTTCTAGCACAACTCAAAAATCAAGGCATCAACATGATCATGTGTCCCATCAACAACAACAACAACCCTTCACTAAAGAAACTACTAAACCAACAAGACTTTGAGGCGTGGTATGGGTATGTGTATATGAAACATGATGGTTCTGTGCAACCAACAAGCACACTTCATAAACGAAGTGTTGAAAAAGAAGATTTTAAAGAGTACTACCACCACATGGGACTTTGTTTTGTGCCAATGCGTCAAGCCATGGACATTCGTCCTTACAATGTCGTGGATGCGCTGTTTAACGATGAGAAAGCCATTGAAAAAGAATTTAAAGAGTGGTATGAAAACAAAGAAAACTCTTTTATGTATTTTAATGATAACAACCAGTGGGTTGGTTGTGGTTTACTCAATGGCTCTGATATGGACGATATTTTTGTATTAGAGAATCATCAAAAACATGGCTATGGTGCACAAATTGTGCGCGATTTACTAGCCCATGCACAAAAAAACAACATTTTGCTATATACAGGCTTTGTTGCTTATAACAAACATGCTGGAAAATTGTATGAAGACCATGGGTTTGTCCCATATAAAGAAGTTATATATTATCGTTGGCTAAACAATGATTAAGATAACGCATGAAAGTTAATCATGGTACAGTTAAAAAAGGTAGTTAGTGTGTAATGATTAAGTGAGAAGATAAGAGCTAGTATGGAGTAAGTAAACAACGAGCCATGCTCATAAAATCAAGTGAATTTTTATGCGTTGGTTGGATGTACAGTTGAGTACTTTATGCTATAATATGGACTATGTGGAGGTATCACAATGACCTTTAAACAAAAGATAAAAGATTTTATAAGTCCGATAGAGGATGAAGAACTACTAGAACTATCACAAGAGGAGGCGAGTGCGTTGAGTGAGTATGAAAAGCCACACAACAAAAACATATCAAAAATACCAGCAGATGCTAAAATGGTGTTGTTTGAGCCTCGATCCTTTGATGAAGCCGAAGAAGTGGCTCGTCATTTAAAAGGACAACGTGCAGCGGTTGTAAACTTACACCGGTTACCAAAAGAGTATTCACAACGTTCCATTGATTTTTTAACGGGTGTTATTTTTGCCCTTGATGGAACGATACAAAAGATTGGTCACAACGTTATATTATGCACACCAAAAAGCATTGGTGTTGCTGGTGAAATAAGTTTCGATTATAGTGAGGAGTAGTCAATGAGTCAGCAAGAACGATTTCGAATACTGAAAAAGGGTTACGATCGTTTTGCTGTGGATGAAACGATTGATGCTCTACATAAAGAGTTAGAAGATGTTTCTAAAAAACTAGAAGTGTATAAAAAACAAAGTGATCTTGCCAATCAAGAAATGGCAGAAATGAAACGTAAATACACAAGTCTAGTGAATGAACTAATTGCAAAGGAAAATGCCGCGGATGATATTGCCCGCTTGGCACTTCGTGAAGCAAATGTTATGATAGAAAAAGCAGGCGATCATGCGGACATTATTTTAAAAGAAGCACTAGCAACTGCAAAAACATTGCTTGGTGAGCTTGTACGAATTGCAAGTGAAGCCAATGTAAGTAAAACTCAACTGCAAAGCAAGATTTCGGAAATTTCTCAGTTAATCGATGGCTTAGAATTTCCACAAACAAAACCATTTGAATGGATACACAAAGACAACGATCAAGACAACAACCCTAGTCAGTGAAGTGAAAGAGAGTTAACGAAGTGCTGAAAGTTAACCTTCACCCTAATGTTTATCCCTTGTGAGTCATGTTTATGAAAGTTAGTAGTAAACATCGTAACCGGCGTTAACGGAAAATAAGGTGCATAAAGAAATTTTATGAACTAAGGTGGTAACGCGTAATCACGTCCTTAGAGGACGTTTTTTTATTGGAAAGGATATCGAAGATGGAATACAAAGACACACTATTAATGCCTAAAACAGCATTTGAAATGCGAGGCAATTTAAACAAAAAAGAACCAGACATACAAAAGCGTTGGGAACAAGAACAACTTTACTTTAAAATGTTAGAAAAACACAAAGATAAAGAACTGTTTGTGTTGCATGATGGGCCTCCTTATGCAAATGGGAACATTCATATAGGTCATGCACTAAATAAAATATTAAAAGATATCGTTGTTCGATCTCATTTTATGTTGGGATACAAAACACCATTTCGTCCTGGTTGGGACACCCATGGTTTGCCTATTGAAACAGCACTAGCTAAAGCAGGTGTTAACCGTAAAGAAATGAGCATTGCACAATTTCGAAAAAAATGTGAAGCGTACGCATTAAAACAAGTTGACTTGCAAAAAGCCGACATGAAAAAATTAGGGACAGTGGCGGATTATGATGATCCATACATTACTTTAAAACCAGAATATGAAGCACAGCAAATTCGCGTGTTTGCTTCGATGGCTAGCCAAGGGATGATTTATAAAGGGCTAAAACCGGTGTATTGGTCTTATTCTAGTGAGTCTGCCTTAGCTGAAGCTGAAATTGAGTATCACGATAAAAAAGACATGGCTATATATGTCAGCTTTGATGTGCTTGATGGTAAAGGTGTCTTAGAAGCAGGGGATAAATTTGTTATTTGGACCACAACTCCTTGGACAATTCCAGCAAACTTAGCCATTTCACTTAATCCTGAGATGGAGTATGTGAAGGTTGCGACAAAAAAAGGAAACTTAATTGTTTTAAAAGAGTTAGTGGACTCACTGATGAAACAATTTGAATTAGAAGAGTTTGAAGTAGTTAAGCAGTTTAAAGGAATTGATTGTGAGTATATTACAACCCAACATCCACTTTATCAAGATCGAGAATCGTTGGTTATTGTTGGTGATCATGTTAGTGCTGATGCGGGTACGGGTTGTGTTCATACAGCACCAGGTCATGGTGTGGAAGACTTTATCGTTGGGCAACAATATAAACTACCAGCCTTTTGTCCTGTCGATGAACAAGGTAAAATGACGGCAGAAGCAGGGGATTGGTTAGTAGGATTACACGTAGAAAAAGCAAACAAAGAAATTACCGTAAAATTAGATGAACTTGGTGCTTTATTGCATCATCATTGGATCACCCATAGTTACCCACATGATTGGCGTACAAAAAAACCAGTTATCTTTCGTGCTACCACACAATGGTTTGCCTCAATTGATAAAATCCGTGCTACCTTGTTAGAACAAATAGACAATGTGCATTGGATGCCAAGCTGGGGTAAACTACGCATGCACAACATGATTAAAGATCGTGGTGATTGGTGTATTTCTCGTCAACGTGCTTGGGGAGTACCTATTCCTATCTTTTATGGAGAAGATGATCAACCAATTTTAGATCCAGAGGTGTTTGAACATGTGGCACAGTTATTTGAAAAACACGGTTCTAACATTTGGTTTGAACAAGAAGCCAACGACTTATTACCTCAAGGTTACACCCATCCTTCTTCACCAAATGGTGAATTTAAAAAAGAAACAGACATCATGGATGTATGGTTTGATTCAGGGTCATCCTTTACAGGAGGGTTGCTTAGAAAAGAACATACCTATCCTGTAGATTTGTACTTAGAAGGTTCTGATCAATATCGTGGGTGGTTTAACTCTAGTTTAATTATTTCAACAGCAACTAACAATGTTGCGCCATATAAAAATGTTCTATCTCATGGGTTTGTGCTAGATGGTAAAGGCGAAAAAATGAGCAAGTCATTAGGTAATGTAGTTGATCCTAATAAGGTCACATCCACCTTAGGTGCGGATATTTTACGTTTATGGGTAGCGAGTGTTGACTTTACATCCGATGTTCGTATTAGTGATGAACTTTTAAAACAAGTTGTGGAAAACTATCGTAAAATCCGTAACACGTTCCGCTTTATGATGGGTAATCTCGATGATAATACCTTTACATGTGAACATGTACTACCAATTAAAGAGTTACATAAAGTTGATCAATATGTGCTTAAACAAGTACGTGATGTTTTAGAGATTGCTAAAAAGGCATATGTAGAGTATGACTACAACGTGTTAGTGTCCAAAGCCACAACACTACTTACCAATACCTTAAGTGCATATTACTTAGACTTTGCAAAAGATATTTTATACATTGAGAAAAAAGATGATTTAAGACGTCGCCAAGTTCAAAGTGTGTTGTATATTAGTTTAGATGCACTAGTGCGTATTTTTGCGCCAATCTTAGTGCATACCGCAGAAGAGCTATGGGATCATTTAAATGCAAAAGAGTCGATTCATTTACAAACCTTTGCTCAAAAACTTGACGTGCCATTTACTACTGAAGATGATCAAGCATGGAAATGGTTGTTTGACTTTAGAGAAGATGTGTTTAAAGCACTAGAAAATGCACGTGCAGAGAAAGTAATTGGTAAATCATTAGAAGCGCATGTGAAGCTAAATGTAACTGGAAGTGAAAAACAACTCATTGAAACATACATTAATACACCAGCATTAGCTCAGTGGCTTATTGTTTCAAAAGTCACCTTTGATGAAAGTGTGACACAACAATTTGATGTTGTGAAAATAGACATTGAAAAAGTAACTGGCCATACTTGCCCACGTTGTTGGAATGTTAGTGATTCAACAGCAGATGATCATTTATGTGATCGTTGTGCCAATGTATTAGCAGACTAGACAAGGAAACCCCTTGTCTTTTTTTCCATACAATCATTTAAAATAAGTACAAGCAACACAGAATACATAATTTGAAAAGACAGGACATACCTGTTTTTTTAATGTAAAAAAATTTAGTGCAAAACACGTGTAAATAATCACAATATAAGTTGCATTAGTAAAATAGAAAGGTTTACAATTTGCTTAATTAAAGATGTTCACAGCATAATATTGAACAACATGGTGGTGGTGGCGAAAATACTATCAGTGATAATCGAAGGTAAGTTTTCTTAATTGGTTGAAAGGAGAACAGTATGCAAAAGAAAAATTTTCGATTGTTTAAAAGTGTGGTAAGTTTTTTAGTGTTGTTTACGTTGTTTGGAAGTATTTTTAGTGTGCCATTGCACATTAAAGCAGTGGACGTAGATTTAAAGACAGAAGCATTAGAAAAAGGAGCTGCGTGGATTGTTAGCAAGCAACTTGAAAGTGGTGGGTGGACAGAAAGCCGTGATCCAGGTACGACATCCCTTGCACTTAGTGCACTAACAGCTCATGCAAAGTATTTGGGAGTTAATCCTTTAAGTGAGGATTATGATTATCATGAAAATGTTCAAAAGGCTATTGACTACATTTTCTTAAGAGCAACCAAAGACAGTGAGAATAGTTTCGTGCATTGGGGAGTGGATCAAATTTATGTATTAGGTCCTGCAATTATGGCGATTTCTTCAGTAGAAACCCCTGATGAAGTCATAAACATTGAAGGATCATCCCTCAATGGAATGACACACAAACAAGTGGTTCAACAGGTTGTCAATTTTATAGGGGAAGCACAAGTAAAATCAGGTCCTGGTATTGGTCTTTGGTATTATTATCACCCAACAACTTCAGGAGATATGTCGATTTCTGGTTGGGTAACATTAGGATTAATGTATGCAAAAGATAAGTTTAATATAACTATTCCACAAACATTGTTGGATTACTTGGATGAGGGCATAGATATCGTCTTGTTTGATAGTGATCCAACCCATCCTCTTTATGGTGGAGCAGGATATATTTCTGGTTCAACTAACGAAACCTCCTATCAAAGTTGGGTTAATATTCATAAAGTAGGTCATTTGCTTGCAATGTTAGAACTTGTTGGTGATCCTATAACATCGCCACGAGTGCAAGCAGTGTTAACGTTTATTCAACGACACTATAATGCGCCAAATAGTGGAGCTAGTGGAGTCGACTATACTTCACCTTATTTAGTGAATGATTATCTTGATGTAGGTTGGCGTGGTGGACCTAATGGTAATGATCCTTATCCATCCTATAATGCAACGCTCACTTTAATGAAAGGGTTGCTTGCCTATGGAATCGATACATTAACCGTTGCGGAAGAGCCAGTTGTTTGGCAAGATGATTTTGATGAGGTTATTATAGATAATCAAGATGCTTTAGGTTTTTGGCAAAGCGGTGGTTATCCAAACAGTCCAAGTGAGCAATATCGTGTTTACTATACCGCTTGGGCAATGATGACCTTGCTTCGTTCAGTGCCGACAATTGCAGTTACAGGAGTAAGTTTAACATGCCCTCAAGTGGAAATTAAAGTAGGAGATACATTAACACTTACTGGCAATGTACTACCAATTGATGCAACAAACTCAACGATAAGTTGGACATCGTCTGATCCAACAATCGCAACCATAAACAATGGTGTCTTAACGGCACTAAAAGCTGGAACAACTACAATAACAATTACCAGTGAAGATGGTGGTTTTGTGTCATCCTGTACAATTACAGTAGTAAAAAAAGTAACTGGTGTGACCTTAGCATGTCCAAGTGAATCATTAATTGCAGGTGGATCAACCTTAGCAATAACACCAAATGTGTTACCGGTGGATGCTTCTAATAAAACACTCGTTTGGGCATCTTCAGATGCAAAAGTAGCTAGTGTTGTTAATGGGGTAGTTACACCATTAGCAGTTGGTAACACAACAATTTCAGCTACCACTAATGATGGTGGATTTAAAGCCACATGTGCTATCGAAGTGGTTGCGCCAAATGCCATGATTGATGTCATTGTGGAAGATCAAAACAAACTGCAAGTAAAAGCGAATAACCTTGAAAATGCAGTATTGTTTAGTGCATCAGAAGCACTTAATGATAGTGCGATCAAACTTGTTGTTAAGTCAATGGAAGCAAACAGCGTGTTTGTACAAGATAAAACACTATTAGAAGCGTATGCAAAAGAAAACATAAAAGCTGATGCAACAAGATTTGTTTATTTAGATGTTTCACTCTTTAAAATTGTGGGTCAAATTCAAACACAACTAACGAGTTCATTAGAACCAATCACTATTTCTTTTATACTGCCACAAGAACTTAGAGATAAGGATTTTCAACTATTGCGTGTTCATGATAACAAAGTTGAAAAATTAGAATACACCTACAACAAAGAAACATTTGAAATTACATTTACAACCGATAAATTTTCTACCTATGCTATGGTTTATGGTGTAGAAGATCAAATTATAGATACTTCTGATCCACAAAACAATGCCGGGTATTTGTTGTTAATAGGAGTGTTGTTATTGTTCGTATCCTCTTTTGCACAACCAAAAAAAGAGGAAAAGCGTTAGTTAGATGTTTAATGATGGTGATGTTTGCTTACTAATTTAAAAATGTATACTACCATAAGAAAAACAATCGCAAGTGAGTTCACTTGCGATTTGTTTATTCTCTTGTTTTATTAATGATATGCTCAACAACAAGCATCATTGGATCTAAACGTTTGAGTTGATGATTAAGGTAATCTTGTACAACACCAATTTCTGTACAGCCTGATAATAGTACATCCACACCTTTTTCTACAAGATGATCACTTACTTCATTTAATAAACTAGTGGAATATAATGTTGTGTGTTTACTTTTAATTCCATTTGTTGGATGATAAATGGCATCCATGATTTTTTGTTGGAAAGGTTCATCAGGGTATATGAGCGTTATGTTGTTTAGTTGTTCAAACAAACCAATTTCTTGGGTACCATTGGTGGCAAGGATACCTATTTTTTTAATGTGTGGGTGTTTATTAATGAAGTCTTGTAAGACATCAAACACATCCACTAGTTCAAAATCAGCTTCTTTCATCATGTCATTATAAAAGGCATGCGCTGTAAAACATGGCATCATTGCCATATCAACATTGGCATGATTAAGTAGTTCTACCGACTCTTTTAGTTTTTCAAGTGGAGAAGGTCCATGTTGTAAAAGCGCAGCGGTACGATCTTCAATTTGCGCATGATTGTCCACAATAATGCGTGGATAGTCTTGATCTTTTTTTGCCTGGGCTAAGTGAATAAGGGCATTAAAGTAATAAGCGGTAGCATACGATCCCATGCCTCCGATGATACCGAGTGTAGTTTGATTCATAGTAGGTCTCCTTACTATCAATATATCAAAACAAACACATTATAACAACAAACATCGCACACTATCGTTTAAAAAATCAAGTTTCAATGATACAATAGATAAGAATTGCAAAGGAAAAAAGCGTTATGATTACTTCGTTAGATAATAAAAAAGTAAAACAATGGATGAAGTATCATCAACAAAAATACCGTGAACAAGACGAGGTATTTTTAGTTGAAGGTGAACATTTGATACAAGAAGCATACAAACATCAACACTTAAAAGAGTTATTTATACAAGAAGGTGTTGATTTTAAGCTTGATAACATTAAAACAAGCATCGCCACTTCAAAAGTGATGAAAAAACTATCGAAAGTTCAATCAGCACAAACCATGATTGGTTTATGCACACTTCCTAAGCTACCTATAAACGCCAATCATCGTGTTTTTTTGTGCGATAATATTCAAGATCCAGGTAATTTAGGAACGATTATTCGTACCGCCTTAGCCTTTAGTTTTGACGCTATTTATTGTTCAAAGGATACGGTAGATTTTACAAATGATAAAGTAATACGTGCTACTCAAGGTGCTTTGTTTCAAATACCGATAAAAGTAGTGGATATAAAAAAGACGATGTTAAGTCTTAAAAAGCAAGGTGTGCATGTAGTGAGTTGTGCCCTTGATGAAAATGCAACCTCCTTTATTAAGCCTTTGTCTAAGATGGCCTTTGTCTTAGGCAATGAAGGAAATGGCATCTCACAAGATATCATTGCATTAAGTGATCAAACATACAAAATAGATATTCAACACATTGATTCACTCAATGTGGCAATTACAGCAGGTATTGTGGCTCATCAATTTAAAGGAAGTGATGTTCAATGAGTTATACTTTTTATCCGAATTTACCCAAAAAAGAACACGATGAATTTGCGCAACATCATCCATTAGCTACGCTCTCTCAAGATTCACGTTGGGGAGAAGTAAAAAGCGAGTGGAAAAAGCAGTTTGTCGGTTTAAAATACAACGATACACTTGTGGCGAGTGCCCAAGTGTTTATACGGCAATTACCTTTAGGCTTATCGATGGTGTACATCGCACGTGGTCCACTGCTTGATTATGATAATCAAGAAGTAGTGGAGAACTTCTTTACACATGCTAAACATTATTTCAAAAAGTTTGGTCGAGTGATGATTAAGTTTGATCCACCCATCATCCTCTCACAAAGCACATATGAAGATTACAAATATCAACCAGATGAAAAACATAAGGTAATTGTAAATTTAGCTAGTGTGGGGGCACAGTTTCAAGGGTTTAGTCAAAACTTATACAAGTATGCTCAACCTCGTTATGTCTCTCAATTAACCAAACAAGTGTATGAGAGTAAAGGGTATTCTAAAAGTGCAAACCGGCACATTAAATATGCGCAAAAAAAAGGTGTGGAAGTACAACGGATTGACATTGATCAAATCGAGCGATTTGCTAAAATAATTGCATTTACTGAAAAACGTAAAAACATTGGATTGCGTAATCTTGCGTATTTTAAACGAATCATGCAAGCATTTCCACAGGATAGTTATGTGATTATGGCCGTGTTAAACCAACGAAAAATGTTGGAGTCTACTAATGAAAACATAGCGCTTTTAAAAGATAAACTAGCAAACTTAAAAGAAAGCAGTAATTCTTACAACAAAGTATACGATCAATATCAAGCAGCAATCACTGAGAAAAAAAGACTTGAAGAAAACATTGACCAAGATGGTGATATTGTGGATATTTCGGGGTTGTTTGCACTAAAAACTCAACACTCGGTTGATTTATTGTACATGGGTCTAAATGATCATTATCGTAAATACCGTTCTCCTCACTTTTTATATGATCAAGCCATTATGTGGGCGTTTGATCAAGGATATATGATGGTGGATTTTGGAGGAATGGCAGGCACCTTGGATGATGGATTGAGTCAGTTTAAGTCAAGTTTTAATGCTCATGTAGTAGAAATGATTGGGGAATTTGATATTGTGTTATCCCCAATATTGTATAAATTGTATTTAAAAGGGTGGCCACAACTAAAGAAAATGATGTTGTTTTTTAAACGAAAGGAAACCAACCATGATGCTGGAAGTTAAAACAATTGATGCTAATGCAAACGATCAGTTTGTTTTAGCGTGTAAGTATGCGCATTATCAAAAAACATCCATGTATGCTCAATTTTTACAGTTTACAAGTAAAGCAACCATTGAGTATCTCGGGTTTTATGATCAACAACAACTAAAAGCTACCGCCATGGTGTTGATTAAACGTTGGCTTGGTGTTTTTAGCTATGCGTATATTCCTTCTGGAGTTTGTGTGGATTACTCTGACGCTACTTTAGTAGAGCAAACTCATCAAGCTCTTGCGCAACTTGCATTAGTGCGTGCATGGTTTTTACTTCGAATTGATCCTAATGTTCAACGAAAAGAAAAAGACATTAAAGGCAACGACATAAAAGGTGGCTTTAACAATGAATGGGTTACAAGTACTTTAGAAAATCTAAACTACCAACATAAAGGGTATGGGTATGGCTATGATGGATCATGGCGTGATCGTTTTACCTTAATTCTAGATTTAAATCCACCTTTAGAGCAACTCATTAATAACTTTGCTCGTGATAAACGAAATTTTTACCGTCGTCAATTAAAGATGGGAATTACAACAGTAGTTGATCAAGAGCAAGGGGTTGAATATTTAGCAAAGTTTGAAAAACAACTAACAAAAGAACATGGTTTTAAACCAAAACCAGTGTCGTATTTTAAAAAGCTATGTGAATTTTATGGAGAACATGCTCATGTGTTTATCACGAGCATGAGCCAGCAATACAACATTGACCTTCTTAACCATGAACTAGAAACTGGTAAGTACAACAAAGATGAAAAAGCTAAACAATCAAAACTTGAAACCTTAGAACAACTAAAACAATCGTTAGAAAAACATGGTGATACGATTGTGTTATCTGTAGGAATGTTTGTGGATTATGGACATAGTGCATGGGATTTATATTCGTATAAAAACCCAGATTTCTTATCTTATCGTGGAACTATACACATGCATGTCTCTGCCATGGAGTACTTTAAAAATCGCAACATAACACATTATGATTTTGTTGGGTTTTCAGGTGCTACCCATCATGAAGATCCATATTATGGGCTTTATCACTTTAAAAGTGGGTTTAATCCAACTTATGTGGAATACATTGGTCAGTTTGATTTAAAAAACAATGAAACACTAACGAACCTATTTATTAAAGTAAGCACCTTAAAAGTTAGAATTCGTCGTAAGTTAAATGCCCTACGATACACCAAGGATTAATGATTCATGTTTTGGGCATATTGTTTTAATTGGAGTTTATTAATTTTTGGCTATGTGTTTGTTGTGTATCCTAAAATAAAAACTCAAACAATGGATAACATAGTATTTAAAACCTTATTTTATGTGTATGTTTGTTTTGTGCTTTATTTTACGATTATGCCAGTAACACTAAGCTCATTGCGCTTTTTTAGCATCCAACCAATCGCATGGTATGCATTTGAAGATGTGCTTCTTCAACGTCCTAATGCCATAAAAGAAGTGATTTTAAACATTATTATGCTGGTTCCTTTTGGTATTTTATTCCCATTAGCCTTTGATCAAAAAGCATCCACAACGGTTGTGATGGCGTTTTTCTTTAGTGTGTTTATTGAACTTATTCAACCATATGTCAATCCTGCAA
>CAYZMP010000001.1:0-108717 GCA_964479585.1 uncultured Erysipelothrix sp. | reverse complement strand
TTTTTGTTTTTGGTTTGTTGATAGTTTTTGGTTTTCATATGTTAGATTATTCAAATCGTTTAATAAATTAAAAAGCTCTACACTTGGCGATAATTTAGGCGCTCTAAGTTCATCAGGGAAAACGGAACACTTACCTCGCATCTTCTCAATTAAATCTATTGTTTCTATTTCACCGTCCTCATTCATTATGAATCTGCCATATGGGGTTGGTGAAATTTTACTCCCAGGACCTTCGCTAAAATGCCTTCTTCTATTTACTAACTCTATAATTTCTTTTTTTAGTTCTTCTGAAAGTCTTTGTACACTCAATATTTTCTCTACTTCTTTTACATAATCTTGGGTTTTAAACGTGTTTTCAGTCCCTCGATATGAGCCATTTTCTCGTAATCTTGCTAACTGAACCTCACAAACATATTTCCCTTTTTTGAGCAATTTATCATTTTCATTGAGTACACCTTTGGTTCCTTCTTCTTCAGGATTTTCGCTTACTGTTTCAAAACTCGTACCTCTGTGTTTAAGAATATGAAATAGTGCTGTAAATAATTCATCATTTGTCAATGATTCATTCAATCCTTTTACTCTTAACTCTAAGGGATTATCTAGATGAACTGGTTGAGTTACTAAACCAAACTTCTTAAAAAGAGTTATAAAATCATCCAAACGTTGATTTCTTCTTCTGACTAATCTTCTTGAACCACGTCTGTTTCTTCGAGTTAAGTTATCTGCTGCCGTTCCTTCCTTAAAAAGTCTAACTCCACTATCGACAACTTTACCTTGATTTTTGTTAACTACTGCCCATCCAATAGAAGAAATCCCAATATCTAACCCTAAAACAAGTTTTTCCATTAATCCACCCTCTTCTTTCATTATGATTACCAACTTAATTTAAGTTCATGTTATCACAAAGTTTGATTTTGCTCAACAATTACTAAGTCAAAGTGTAAGCATCAAAAAATCAAAAAAAAACGATGTGCAACCATCGTTTTTTACTTATGTTTTGTTTTAATTACTCAGCTGTTACTGGAATACCAGGACCCATTGTTGTGGATAACACTAAGTTTTTCATGTATGTTCCTTTAACTGTCGCAGGACGAGCTTTAAGGATGACATCATATATTGCTTGGAAGTTTTCAAGCAGTTGTTCATTAGTAAATGAAACTTTACCAATCATAACATGAATGTTTCCTTCTTTATCAACACGGTATGTTACCTTACCTTTTTTAATTTCATCTACAGCTTTAGCAACTTCCATTGTTACTGTACCTGTTTTAGGGTTAGGCATTAATCCTTTAGGACCTAAGATTTTACCAATCTTACCAAGCTCTGCCATCATATCTGGTGTTGCTACGATAATATCGAAATCAAACCAACCGCCTTTAATTTTATCAATCATGTCTGCGCCACCAACAAAATCAGCTCCAGCTTCATTTGCCTCAGCTTCTTTAGGACCTTGAGTAATAACCAATACTTTTTGGCTTTTCCCTGTTCCATTTGGAAGTACCATTGCGCCACGAATTTGCTGATCAGCATGACGTGGGTTTACATTCAAACGAAATGCTAATTCCACAGTGCTATCAAATTTTGTGTTGTCTAGTTCTTTTGCTAAAGCGATTGCTTCAGAAATTGGATATTTTTTTGTACGGTCAATTTTATCTCTTGCCGCTACATAGTTTTTTCCATGTTTCGCCATGTTTATTCACCATACCCTTCTATTTTAATACCCATGTTTCTTGCTGTACCTGCTACAATTTTCATTGCGGCATCGACATCATTCGCATTCAAATCAGGCATTTTGTATTCTGCGATTTCTTTTAGTTGATCAACAGTAATGCTTCCTACTGTTTGATTATGTGGAGTCGCAGCACCACTTTTTACATTAGCAGCTCTTTTTAATAACACAGCTGCTGGTGTTGTTTTTAATTCAAAGTTAAACCCTTTATCATCAAAAACAGTAATAACGACAGGAACAATATCTCCTGCACGATCTTTTGTTGCATCGTTAAATGCACTACAGAATTGTGGCATGTTAATGCCAACACCAGCTAATGCTGGTCCAGGTCTAGCTCCACCTGCTGGGAATTGGAGTTTGACGATTCTTGCAACTTTTTTACTCACAAACATTCCTTCTTTCTATTTGTGTTGTGGTCAATGGACGGTTGCACATCCTTCCACCTCACTGGCCTTTTATAGGCTTCATTATTGTACATGATATATTTTTAAAAATCAATCAATTGCAACACTTTCTAAGTAAAAACCCTCTTATGTTTGCTTACTTTATGTTCTTTAACTTCATCAACGCTAAACTTGATTGAACCTCTTGAATATGTTGTAGTGCAATCAAAATCCTTTTTTGAATATCCATGACTTGATCTTTATCAAACACACACATACTGCCTAAATAAGGTTTAACTTGCCAGTTAACAGCATGTATAAATTTTTCTTTTTCTCTCCACAAATATGGCACTGGTAGAAATCCTGATGCAAACACAGTGTTCAAACCATCTGCACTGTATGGTTGATTAACATGTTTTTCAATAGCTAAAACAAGTTGTTTAGCTTGAGCAATAAGTTGTTGTTTTCTTTTGGTTACTTCTACACTATTGCCCACATCACGCATATGACCTAACTTTTTAGCCTTTCTATAACTACTTATAGCATGCTGCGTAATTTGTATACTTTCTAAAATTACTAAAGGAGTTGCTAATGAAATCGCTTCACTATAACTAACAACATGTACAATAGGTGGTGAACATGGATTGTTCGGCTCAATATCATCCATCATTGCACTAACCGCTGCAAGCTGTTGTTTTGCTTCAAATAAATCAGGCTTAAAATAGTCTAATCCTGCTCTTGGCTGTAAGATTACTGTAAACTTCTCATCCTCAAGTGAACGAACAAGCTCAATCAAAGCTTGAGACTTTGCTAAATCCGCAACTCCCCATGTTAATCGTGGTGTATTTAACATGTTTTGAAGAATAAATGTTTTTATACCATGCATCTTTGCCAACTTTGCACATAAATAAGCAGATACGATATAACTTATATCATCACTCCCACGAAATGCAAAATGATGGGAAACGTTAGCTTCAAAGGGCTTGTTTGACTTAGCAATAATGTCGATCATGTTAATATGATGGACTAAATTAGTATATAAATCATATGGCCCGCGATCATCTAGTTTGTTAAACCACCACAAAGATAATTCATGCCAACCAATATTGATTGTCTCTTCATAGATACTAGCTAAAGTTTCAATTTCTGCTGTTCCTGCATATGTCCTTAATAACATCGGTCTTGAAATATCATATATCTCTTTTAACTGTTCACTATTTTCAATAGGAACACCACCACCATTGGGCATATCATACCAAGGTTTGTTGAAATGAGATTGACTCAATTGAGATGAACCGATGGATAGAACATCCAACAGTTGAGACTGTGCTAATGTTTTTGACCAATCTTTAAACAACTCAATGTTTTCTTTGTTTGATAAATTAGAATAATATGGTCCCACATGAACCCGAATAAGAGGAAGTGCACTTGTCTTTTGATTAGCGTTCAATCGTTTTACTAATGTATCATCTTTACTACCAAAACCTGGATAATTATACATTCTCTTATACGAAATATTTTGATAATCACCATTTAAAATAAGTTGATGAGCAAACTTTTGTAGATTTTTATCGTACTCGTGTTGTTGACTCCACTCTTTATCAATCGATGCACAATCAACTTCCATCTTTTCAAGAGTCTCCCAGATATTTTCGCCACCAATAAATGTTGTTACTAAACCTTTATGTTGCTTTTCAATGGCTTGGCAAGCATCCATCAATCCAGCAAAATAAATTTTTTCTAGTGTACTATCTTGATAATGAAACAACTTATGGTCTTTAAACACTTGTATCAAATAACCAATCATCTCAATCGCATCATCACTATCCAACCGATAAGTGACTCCAATATAATCCAATTGATGATCAACAATCCAATCCACAATTTTCTTTGTTTTCGCTTCGTGTTTATAGTGATGTACTGCATTACTAATCTCTTGATCAGCAACAATAACACGTTGTCCACAAGATGTTAACGCATCAATGACACTTTGTAACCCTAGTGTGTGTGCATCATATGATGGTTTAATAAATCCATATTTCTTACTAAATACTGTCATATGTTTTCTCTTCTTCGATAATTTTATCCAACACTTTATTTTGATTGGTTATCGGTAAATCTTCTAAGTGTCGGCCAAACAAACGGAAATCTGTGTCTAATAACGTGTTTGCTAAATCAATAATTAAACCGGTGTTTTTCATTAGAAACCCAAGTTTGTGTCCAATAGCTTCTAACGGAACTAATCCATAAGGTATATCTTCGTAAATATAACGATGACGCAAAGTGGTTGGAGCATAAATATGATGATATGCTTCATTGTTTTGAATACATTCATACAAATTATTACCCATTATATGATAGGTGTGTCTTAACTAATCCTTCGTAGACTCAACACTACATCCTAAAGCAACAGAAACTGCCACTCGTTCTTCATCAAGCTTTTCTAGTGCATGCGCCACAGATGGTGTAATTCCTTCATAGTAATATTTATAGTTAACAAACTCATTTTCGGTCCACCCACAGTTTAACAATAAAGGAGCACAATGCATAATCATACCTACATTGCCAATCGATGTTTGAACCAGTGACTTAGCTTTTTTCAATTGATTAGACATACTCTTTGGTAAATAGTTAATCAACCAATCTACTTTATCCATGTCTGTTGCTCCAATGAGCACATCATGTTTTAAAGACAATATGTCAACTCGTACATCGCTCACTTTACGACATGTAAAAACAGTCGATTGTGTTTCACTTACTAACGGCGAAATACTGGAAAGTTTACAAAACTCATGATAAAACTCAATCGCTCCAAATGTTCTACCTGGATTAAGAACGATTGGTACATCTTCCTTTAGACACCCCGCCAATGCTACAGCAAGCTCTTTGTGTGCATACGCCGGTGTTGCTATAAGAATTAACTGGGTTTGATTTGTAGCTTCACACAAATCTGTAGTTACACAAGAAATAAGTGCCCTTCCCGAAATGACACCTTGATACTCAATAGTATGGGTTTCCATTAGTGATTGTATTGTTTTTTTAGTTCGATTGTATAAGCATACACTGTGTCCTTCTTGACTTAAAAAAGCACACAAAGCCAATCCTAGATTCCCTGCTCCTATGACTGTAATTTTCATGGCATTACCTTCTTTTTAAATGATAAACTTCATTTCAACACCATCACATATCATAATGTACTTTTTTTAAATGTTTAATCGATTAAAAAAACCGCCTGAGCGGTTTAATCAATTTTTTCTAAATCTAAGTAATTAATCTCGGTAGGTGTTTCACGTCCAAACAAGATTGTCAATACCATGGCTGTTTGAGAATCATTGTTCATGCTATCTACACGACCTTCGATACCACCAAATGGACCATTGGTAATTTTAACCATATCACCAACTTTGAAATCGACAACAATCTTACGATCACTTAATCCCATACGTTGTAAAATGGATTCAATTTCTTCTGGAGAAACAGGGAATGGTTTTGCACCACCACCACTTGAACCAATAAATCCGGTTACACCTGGAGTATTTCGAACAATATACCAAGCTTCATCGGTCATAATCATTTCCACAAACAAATAACCTGGAAATAAGTTTTTCATTTTTTCTACACGTTTACCATTTTTTATTTCAATTTCAACTTCTTCTGCAACTAAAATACGAAATAAGTTATCTTCTAAACCCATCGTTTCAGCACGACGTTCTAGGTTTTCTTTAACTCTATTTTCATGACCTGCATAGGTGTTTACTACATACCATCTTTTCTCTTGTGTCATACTACACTCCAATCAATTGTAGAATAAAAGTTACAACTGTTTGAGCTAACACAAAATAAACACCAAATAGTACAGTTACCATAATAACAGTCGCTGAATTTTTTACCATTTCATCTGTTTTTGGCCAACGGATTCTTTTTACTTCCGTCATAATGCCACTTAAACTAAACCATTTCATACTACTGCCTCCTACTTGGTTTCTTTATGGTTTGTATGCGCATTGCATCGCTTACAAAACTTTTTTAGCTCTAATCGTTCTAAGTTTGTTTTTTTATTACGAGAGGTTGTGTAATTACGTGATAAACACACAGTACACACTAAGATTACTTTATCGCTTTTTTCTGCCATGTCACCCACTCGCTTTCATTGCTTAATTACTTTATCATAAAGCACTTTGCTAGTCAAACAAACAAACCACTTTACGCTTTAGTTTTTGTATGGTGTTATCCACAAGTTTAAAGTTTACATCACACTTTTGCGCTATCTCTTTGTATGTATAGCCAAGATAACGATATTGCATCACTTGTTTTTCAAGTTCACTAAAGTCTTCCATTTTCTCTTTTAGCTGTTCAATATTGTATCGATAATAAAAAGACCAAACTGGATCACTTGATGAATCATCACTTGCAATGGTGTCTTTTACCATTAAACTATCTTCATTAACTAAAGATTGATCTAATGAAATACTATTGGCAATAATACCATAGTTTTGTCCACTATGTTTTCGAATTAGCGAACGCATTTGTCGCTCAGCACACAAACAAGCAAAGTTTTTAAATGGTACCTTTAATTCTTCTCGATAACAATCCAACGCTTCTAATAAACCTAACATTCCTTCTTGAAACAAATCATCTTTGCTTATACCCATATAATGGATTGCCCCTTGAAATTTATAAACAATGGACCAAATTAAACGATGGTATTGATTTACCATCATTTGTTGAGCTTCTTCGTCATTTTGACGATACAAATATAATAATTCATATTCATTTGTGTACTCAAGCATAAGTACCTACCAGTCTAACGGTTTGTATGACTCCTTTGATGATAGATCTCATAAAGAAGCACTGCACTTGCTACAGACACATTAAGCGATGACACTACTCCTTCCATAGGAAGTTGTACCATAAAGTCACATTGTTTTTTTACCAATGGACTTATACCATCACCTTCTGATCCAACAATTAAAACAATGTTCGTTGTGTAATCCACATCACGATAGTAGCTAGCGTTATCCATGTCAGTGCCAACAATCCAATAACCCAACGTTTTTAACTCATCAATCGTTTTTGTTAAGTTAGTAACCATCGCTACCGGAACACTTTCAATCGCTCCAGCAGATACTTTCGCTACGGTGGAAGTAAGTTTGGCTGAACCATGTTTTTTTATAATGATACCATCAGCATTCACTGCATCGCATGTACGTAATATCGCTCCCACATTGTGTGGATCAACAACGCCATCTAACATAACTAGTAGTCCAGGCTTTTGTGGATCAACATTGTTTAATACTTCAGATAACTCAACAGTTTGATATTGTACTATTTCCGCCACGACACCTTGATGATTACCACTAACTAATTTATCTAATTGCTTTTTTTCTACTAAAGTATACGCAATGTTGCTTTTTTTAGCTAAGGTGATCACATCTTTGTGCGAAGGAGTATCAAGCACATACAAATGATGAATCTCTTTGTTTTGTTTTATTCGTGTAAGTACAGGTTGTTTACCGTAAAGATATTGTTTCATATTTTTGTCCTATGTATTTCTTGTATTGCTCCCAAATTTGTTCTAACTTCAACGTTTGATTGTTTAAATGATAATAACCCCACACCGCTTCTAATCCCGTTGCTAAACGATAGGTGATTACATCCGCGTTTTTGGGAATGGTTGCAGATTTGTGGTTTCGACCTCGTAGAAATATTTCCATTTCATCATTATCAAAATAATCTTGCTCCAACAAATGTATTACAAAATCTGCTTGTCCTTTTGCACTTAGAAATTTCTCTGAGTGTTGTTGTAAATCTTTGCTTTTTGTATATCCACTTACAATGAGATGTTCTTTTACATAAAGCGCCATCACTGCATCACCAATAAAAGCTAAACTTGCTCCGTTCATGAAAGATAGCCTTTCTTTATTAACTCATTGCGAACCTTATCCGCTAGTTCATAATCTTTATCTTGTTTTGCTTGATTCCACTGATCAAAAAGTTGGCGGTCTTCTTTAGTCAACTCAATCGGTTGATATGAAATACCTAACACATCAAGCATCTTTTGAATGGTCTTAACATCCTTTGCAATTAGCACTCCATCATCTTTATGTTGACGTATGTTTTGATTAGCAACTTTAATAGCATCAAAAAGCACTTTGTATGCATTTTGTGTGTTCAAATCATCACTCATCGCTTCCATAAACTCACTTATTAATGATTCATGAACATCATCTTTAATCGACACATTCTTTAATGCACATAATAATTCTGATGCTTTTAGTGCTCTTTTTATTTTGCTTACTTCACTTTGTGCTTGTGTAATTGTGTCATTTGAAATGTTTAGTGGTAATCGATAATGCGTCGATAACAACAACCATCGCACAACATCACTTCCTAACTCCTCAATGAAATCTTTCGCCCACACAACATTGCCTAAAGACTTACTCATTTTCTCTCCATCAATGTTTAACATTCCATTATGAATCCAATAATTTGCGATGTTGTGATGATGAATGGCTTCACATTGGGCAATCTCGTTTTCGTGGTGAGGAAATTTCAAATCCATACCCCCTCCATGAATATCAATTCTCTCTTGATTAAACTTATCTTGAATCATAACCACACATTCAGTGTGCCATCCTGGTCTTCCAACACCAAAAGGACTATCCCAAGCAATACCTTTATCAGTTTGTTTCCAAAGTGTAAAATCTAAAGGATTGTGTTTCTTTGTGTTTTCATCAATACGAGCACCAACCACTAAATCTTCTACATTTTGCTTAGATAATGCACCATAATTACTCACTTCATCAATTTTAAAATACACATCTTTATCCACTTGATATGCTTTGTCTTTTTTAATAAGCTCATCAATAAAATCAATAATTTGATCCATTGTATCTGTAACTTTTACCACTTCAGTTGGTGCTTTACAATTTAGTAAATCACGAACTTTCTCATATTCCTCAATATAATAGGAAGATATCTCAAGTTCATCACGATTTTCTTGTATTGCTTGATTAATAATGCGATCATCCACATCTGTGTAGTTACTTACATATTTTACATTGTAGTTTAACTGCTCAAAAACACGACGCAATGTATCAAAAACAACAAGTGGTCGTGCATTACCTATGTGTGCATGGTTGTATACGGTAGGACCGCACACATACATGCTTACTTGGTTTTCTTTAATCGGTTTAAATGTTTCTATTTGTTGTGTATATGAATTAAAGAGTTTCATTGACTTGCTCTCCTTTTTGCTTATTTAGTGTAACGCAACTCATCGCTTTTTTCTATAGCAAACACACGAGCACTCGCAGCTTCCGCTTTTATTTTCATTGGAATGACATACATTGTGTATTCTTTATCTATATTGAGTTGGTGTAAGTTTGTTGTATTTTCCACTATCCAAATGCCATGATTAAACAACAGTTGATGAACATCAAATGGATAAAAATCCAATGATGGCATATCCAATACGATTAGTGCAATTTTTTTATCCACAAGCTGTTGAGCCGTTGATATAGATACCACAGGATGTGTATAATACTTCTCTGTGCTATAGTATTGATCCCAACCTGTATATAATACCACAATATCATTTTCTCTCACACTTGCAAGCTGACTTTTTGTTAACTCAATGTGCATTTGGTTAAAACAATCAAACACTTTAGCACGAGAAATCCCTTTATTTAAATCAAAGTCACTAGCACAAATAGTCAAAGCACTTATGTGTGATGGTGCATCAATATGTGTGCCATTATGAACAGACGATTTTAAAGATGATAGTGTGTACCCATCTTTATGATATGTTTTATGTTTGGTTAACTCAAAAGGTGTATCATTAGGATAACTTGGTGCACCATTATCTAAAACTCGTGTACAATCAATGATATTTAGTTGCTTTTTCATAGGATGTTCACCACCTTATTTTAAGATACAATGTCTTTTCTTTGATATTGTTTTACTGTAATAAAAGTAAACAACGATACTAAAACAAGTGCTAGTACACCAAACACCCATGAAAAAGAGTTATCCACCATGTCATTTGGATTAAACCAACCAAACAAGGAAACCCACGATAACATATCCATGTTATCCACAAGTGAAATCATTGTTTCAAAAACATAAAAAGCAAACACTAGTACAGCGCCTATCGCTAACGCGTGTTTTTTTACAGGAAGCATTGCTACTAACAATAGCCCAATGCTTAACCATACAGTGCAAAAAAGAAACAAGGCTCCTGTATTAATAAGCACGTTGTTTATAACTGTAGCATCAATATCATACGAGTAACTCGATATAAGTAACATACCACTAACAGCAAGTGCAAACAAAGCGATTAATACAACTCCCGCCATCATTTTAAATAAAACAACTTTCCCTTTTTTTATAGGCATGGAAAAAATCATCTCTGATGTTTTATGTTTGTGTTCTTTAAGCAAAAGTGTGACACCCAACATTACAGCAAATAGTGCACCAATCAGTTGAACGTAAAAATACACAACACTTAAAAAACCTTGTAAACTAGTTAAGTTTGCACCATTAAAACCAAAAGCTTTCATAAGCGATTCTGGTAAAACATCTAAAATCTCTAAAAGCTCAGGGTTGTTATAATACGCTGAAAATTCCAACATGATAAAAAACCCAAACAATCCCATAGAGAGCGTCCATATCATAGTCGATTTAAGATGGTATTTTATTTCCTGGGTAATAACGTTCATAAGCCTTCCTTAACGGACAAAAAAGTCCTTTTTAACAAACCGAAGATAACTAATCACAAGTGCAACACTACTTACTAGTACTGTAAGGTAGATATGATTTTGTGGAATCGATTGATCCATCAAAAGCTGTGCAGCTTCAAAATAATAAAATGGTGTACTATAAAGCAGCCATGACGCATCAATAATTTGACCAATTGAGTAAAGTGCATACATCAAAAAAGACAACGCAATGGCAAGTGATACTGAAGATCGAACATAGTTAAACATCATTGAAATAACCATAGCTAGTGTATAAAAAAGAAGTTGGAAGTAAAACAACCCTTCATACAACACAATTAACGTCTCTAAAGATGATGCTTGATCAGTGATAAAGTGCGCTACGGCAACGGTTGTCGATAAACTGCTTACTACAAACACGACAAACAACTGGTACAATGCAATTGCATTTTTTATGATAAACACTCGATTGCGAGAAATGGGTTTACTAAATAAAAAGTCAGCGGTTTTATCACTCTCTTCTTCACTTAGCACTTTAAATCCAACCAATGAAGCAAAAACCCCATTAATTAGTAGTGTAAATATAAAAACAAAGGGGACATAACCCTTTAATGTTGAAAGCGAATCAACATTGGACAATCCAAATGCCTTTAACATTTCTACCGGATAATGTTCTAAAATTAAATCCATAGCTTGTTGTTGATCTGCCATAAGTGGGAAAAACGCAAACATAAAGACACCAAAAATAACGATGGCTAAAGACCACCAAAAGAGAGACAGCCAGCTACGCTTAATTTCAAAGAGAATAATATGTTTCATCATTTTTCATAATAGTGCATAAACACTTCCTCCAAAGAAGGTTCTTCTATTTTAATATCTTGAATATGCACAGAAGACAATGTTTTTAATAGCTGATCAAGTTCACCACGATACACAAAAGAAAGTGTATGGTCATACTGTCTTATATCCGCAACATCAAGTGAACCAATAATGTCTTTGCTTTTTGCATCACTAATTAATGTTATCTTTTTATATGTGTTTTCTCTAAAAGCTTTTATATCTTGAACATCGACAATATGACCATCTTTAATAACGGCAACTTTATGGCACAAATGTTGAACTTCAGATAAAATATGCGAAGAAAACAAAACAGTCGCTCCATTTTCATTTTCTTGTTTTATTAAATTAAAAAATGTGTGTTGCATTAAAGGATCAAGCCCACTTGTTGGCTCATCTAAAATTATCAGTTTTGGTCGATGCAACAAACCAACAACAATACCTACCTTCTTTTTATTACCAAAAGATAAGTCCTCAATACGACGATTCACGTCTAATTCTAACAACGTAACTAACTCTTCTATGCGTTTACTATGATCACCTTCATAAAAGGATGCTGCATAAGCAAGTAGTTCTTTTACTTTCATTTTCTCATAATAAAAAACTTCTGATGGTAAATAACCAATATCTTTACGAAGTAGATGACCATGTTGGACAACATCTTGGCCAAATATCTTTGCACTTCCTGAAGTAGGAAAGATTAGATTTAAAAGTGTCCGGATGGTTGTTGATTTTCCAGCACCGTTAGGTCCAATAAATCCATATATTTCTTGTGGTGCCACATTAAAAGATACCCCTTCAATGCCTTTGCTTTTTCCATAATATTTTGTTAGATTTTCAATTTCAATGGCGTATTTCATAAACACCTCTCTGCTTATTTTACCATAGAGTATTTAAAGTTTCACAAAAAAAAGAGCCCGAAGGCTCTATAGTCATTTAGAATTTTGAAGCAACGTATTTTGCAGTTCTTACTAATTGGTATGTGTATGAAGCTTCATTGTCATACCATGAAGCAACTTTAACTAATGTAATACCATTGATGGTCGTTACTTTTGTTTGTGTTGCATCAAATAATGAACCGAAAGTTGTTCCAATAATATCTGTTGATACGATTGGATCTTCTGTATAACCATAAGATTCATTCGCTGCGGCTTTCATTGCTGCATTGATTTCATCTGCTGTTACTTCTTTTTCAACTACTGCAACAAGCTCTGTTAATGAACCAGTAATAACTGGAACACGTTGAGCACCACCATCTAGTTTTCCTTTTAGTTCAGGAATAACTAGACCGATCGCTTTTGCTGCTCCGGTTGAGTTAGGAATAATGTTTGCTGCAGCTGCACGAGCACGACGTAAGTCTTTCTTGTGAGGTGCATCCAATGTGTTTTGATCATTGGTGTAAGCATGGATTGTTGTCATTTGACCTGTTACAATTGTAAACTCGTCATTTAATACTTTTGCCATTGGTGCTAAGCAGTTTGTAGTACAGCTTGCGCCAGAAATAATTGTTTCTGAACCATCTAAAATATCGTGGTTAACATTAAATACAACTGTTTTTACATCACCAGTTGCTGGTGCAGAAATAATAACTTTACGAGCTCCAGCATCGATATGTGCTTTTGCTTTTTCATCACTTGTAAAGAAACCTGTACATTCAATAACAACATCAACACCTAATTCTTTCCAAGGTAAATCTGCTGGATTTTTTTCTGAAAATACTTTTGTTTCTTTTCCATCCACAACAATACCAGTTTCAGATGCTACAACATCTTTCCCGTATGGCCCTTGTGCAGAGTCATATTTTAATAAGTGTGCTAATGTTTTAGAATCCGTTAAATCGTTGATCGCAACGATATCAAACTCACTAGAACCAAACATGTAACGGAACGCCAAACGTCCGATACGACCAAATCCATTAATTGCTACTTTTACTGTCATTAATATTTCCTCCTTTGACAACTTTAATTATACGTTTCTTATGTGTTTCTGTCAATTGTGATAATATTATCAAATTAAGAAAAAGCTACTGATATTCATTAAAATATAAAGGCTTTTTAAGAAGTGATGGTATTTCACTGATTGATTGTATAGAACTATTGTATAAATCATTAAACAACGATACATCGTTTATTTTTCCATAAAGAAACGATACCTTCTCCATCGTCGCTTTAGGGAAAATGGATTTCCAGTTTTCTTTTGTTGAAATATGAACTTTAATTGCGTAACTAATGTTTGAGGCAAAATACAATAATCGCATTAGTGTATCCACATCAAAGTAAACAATCTCTAAAATCTCTATTTGTTGATCATGAACGATGTACATCATATACCCTAGCACTTCGTTGTTTTCTACATAGCCCACTAACTTACCATGTTGAGCTTGCATGTCTTTTTTTATAATATCAAAGTCAGACACTGTTCTTTTTTTATGCCCATCAAAATAGTTCATAAAACGGTTGTATGCACCAAGCAGTTGTTTACTTTCTATTTGATAAGTGACATTCATGGTCGACACTGGTGAAATCATGGAACCAGTAAGCTGAACAATTTGATGGTCAATAAATGGTTCAAACTGAAAAGGTTCATACACTTTTGGGTTATAAGCCATCAGTATCGTGAGTAATGTATTATGGGCACAAATATCCAAAACCTCATCAATGAGTTTTTTCATATACCCTTGACGTTGGTATTGCTCTTTTGTAAATATACCGACCAAATACGATACGTCAATTACTTTATTATTAAGTTGCATCGGCAAAGTAAACACGCATACACCCGATACTATCTCTTGGTCAACCTTTAGCACATAGCTTTGGCACATATCGTAATAATTCGCAAAGAAAAAATCAATAGACCCATGATCATCAAATGCAAACATGGACTTCCAAGTACGATAAATCTCAGTTTTGTCGTGCGTAGATGCCTTTTTTATCATCACAATCCCCCTGACATAAACGATATTTTTCAATCATTTTTATTGGTTTACTTGCAAGTTTTGCTTTACGTAAATTCTCACGACCCATATCGTCTTCTTTATTTATATATTGTATATCAGGATAAAACATTTTAAAATACTCACTTTCTAAATATTGAAAGATTCCAGCAATGTTCTTGTCTGCTTTTTCAACATTTATTTGAACCATCGTTTCATCCAATAAACTTGTTACAATAAACCCTTTTACTTCACGATCAATCAAAAGCACTGCACCTTGATAATCAAACAACTCTAAATTATCCAAAAACAATACAATCCCTAGTCGTTCATGCTGTAAATACTCATCATTGACATCTTCATCAAGTGTCAAAAGAAAGGCCTTCACTTCATCCACTAAACAGTGAAGAGGTGCTAACATCACTCGATCTTCATAATCTCTTTTAAATTTATTAAGTAAATTACGACGTTTTTGAAGTTTTTTCCCAGATAAACTAATTATCTTCTCTTTTTCATACACATAATCATAACCATCTCGCGCTTTAGTTATAACTAAATCATTAAACAAAGAAACCGCAACTTCCTTAACAGCATTTGTCGTCGCGCTCATGATAAAGGTCAATCCTTCTTGATCAAACAGTTGTTTTCCTTTTAAAATTGCCTTTTTACTATGTTGTTTTTCACATAATGGCATAAATAAAAAAGGTTGTGACAAATGTCTTGACACTAGTAACATAAAATCCTTTTCAACATACTTATATAAAGGAAACATGCTTTTCCACACAAACATGTTTATAAGATTATGATTACTTTCTTGATAGTTTGCTTTCTTTAAATATCGATCAATTAGCTCAATATCGTCTAACGTCACTTCCTCAAAGTTTTTCATCAGTCACATCTTTCTCTTTATATTCCGCATCAATAATGTCTGAAGAGTCTAATCCTTTTGACTCAAAAGTGTTGTCTTGTTGAAATTGATCAAATGCTTGTTTGTGCATTCTCTTTACGCGCACATAAAAACGAACCCATGTCACAGCCAAAATAATGGCTAATATTAAAAATAATGGCCACGCCACAACAAGCAACCAAGCTAATAGAATTAAGGAAAGTAAAAATTGAATAAACCTCATATTATCACCGAGAGTATTATAGCATACCTATTAAAAAAAGACTTTATATGAAAAAGTCTTTTATACTACACTGCAGACCATCTGCTAGCTTTGCCATGCATAACAACGATATGTTTCTTCTACCTCTTTCTGTATCGGAGATATAATTGCGATGCAAGCCACTAACTTCAGCCAATTGACTTTGGGTCATGTTCTTTTCTTTTCTTAAGAAACGAATTCGTTGTCCAAAAGTCAACTCTAGACTGGCGTTATTGTTTGCCTTTGCCATGATGCTCCCCCTTCCCTTTTTTTCATTGTAAAAGTTTTACAACTAAAAATCAACGGAAATGTATTCACTCCGTTTTTCTTTTAAGGTTTTATATCGCTCAACAATCTTATTAAATCGATGTTTCATCCCTGATTTACTCATTTTATTGCCTGTTTGAGCCTGATAAATCTCAGCCAATTCATTAAGACTTGCTTCTGGATTAATTTGACGTAAAAGCGCAACTTCTTTTAATTTCTCATCCAACAACTCAAACACATCGTTTTGTTGTAAGTATTCGATTGCTTGAATTTGTGAGTTTGCGGCTTTTAAAGTTTTCATTTCATTGGCTACTTCACAGTTATCTAAGCGAGTCAAAGAATTTTTAAAGTCACGTTGAATACGAATATCTTCAAACTTCATAACCGCTTCATATGCTGCTATAGCTCGAAGAAAGTCCGATATTTTATCGGATGCTTTAATGTAAACAACCATTTGATTTCTACGTTTTATCATTTTCGCTGGCAAATCAAACCGTTTCATTAATTTTATTACAAAACTTGCTAACTTGTCATTTGAAAGAGCAATTTCTAAATGATAATTACTATTAGTTGGTGAGTTAACACTACCACTAGCTAAAAAGGACCCAGCTAAATATGCACGGGCACAACATTCCTTTTTCACTACTTCACTTGTTACATGATCTGCAAAACCTTTAGCATCCATTAACTTTAAATCTTGCAAAATTTCTTTTACCTGACTTTTAATTAAAATGACATACGTGTAGTTTTTCTTTAACTTAACTTTCTTTAAGATAGCTAATTCTGGTGTAAGTTCATACCGCTGTTTTAAAAGCATCCAAAAACGTTTTGCTGTGGTTGGGTTTTCGGTTTTAAAATGAAGTTCCCATTGTTGATTGCTAATGGTTAATGTTGCATCACATTGCAACAATGCAGCTAATTGAGCACGTACACAACATGATTTAAGTTCGTTTTGTGATATTTCTGATTTTACTTCACTTGTATATGACACTCTCATCACTCCTTAAAAAACAGCTTATGCAATAATCGAGCAACTTTATCAGAATTGTGGGTAATCAAACCATCTCTAAAATCTAGCAAATTTGCTTGGTGAACAGGATAAGGATGTTCATCATTTTTTAATGTAATTGGATGAGTATCTTGATTTTTATACCGGATAAGTACATCCATTGGAATCGAATCATTCGCAACCACCACCGCATCAACATCCAATTTAGAATGACGGACAATCGCTTCTACATGGTCCTCCACAAAATAACCATCTGTTTCACCTGTTTGACTCATTGCGTTACAAACATAAACTTTTTTTGCCATAGACTCTTTTAATGCTTTTTGAATATCTTCAATAATTAAATTAGGACATATACTTGTGTACAAACTTCCAATTCCATAAATAATTACATCTGCTTGTTTAATGGCTTTAACTGCTTGTCTTGATGCACGAACATTGTCTTGATAAAACACTTCTTCTATTCGATTACGTTTTGTTGGAATGTTTGCTTCACCTTTGACAATGGTGCCATCCATCATTCGAGCATACAACGTAATCACTTGTAAACTCGCTGGCACAATATCCCCCTTAACATTCAATACCTTGGATATGGCACCTATAGATTCCATAAAGTTACCACTATTTTCCATCATCGCTGTTAATATTAGATTGCCTAAATTATGACCACCTAATTCTGACTCTTCTAACTCCTTGAATCGATAACTCATCAATCGAGACAACAGTGTTTCTGATTCAGCCATCGCAATCATAACGTTTCGTATATCGCCCATTGCTGGTATTGCATACAACTGACGTAACCGCCCAGTTGATCCCCCATCATCGGCGACAGTGACTAAACTTGTTAAGTGAATATTCTCAAAATGTTTAAGCCCTCTTAAAAGCATCGATTGACCTCGACCACCTCCAATAACGACAACATTTTTCTTAACCATGATTCACCTTCATATCACGATGACGACGATAGCACTGATATTGCTTACTAAAGATGTCAAATAACTCATTAGTTAAAACAACCGAACGGTGTTGACCACCGGTACAACCAATAGCAACGGTAAAGTGATTTTTTCCTTCTTTGACATACTCTTTAAATGAGTAATCTAAAAAATCAACCAATCGTTTTAAATATTCTTGGGTTTGTTTTTTGTTTAATACAAACTCTTTAACTTTAGGATTTTCACCATTCTCATATTTTAATTCTTCCACCCAAAAAGGATTATTTAAAAAACGAACATCAAATATTAAATCGGCATCCATTGGTATCCCATTTTTATACCCAAAAGATATAAAACTTATACTAAACACAGGCGATGACGATAAACGAAATCCTTCAGTAAGCTTTCTTTTTAATTCCATCTCTGTTAAGTCAGATGTATCAATGGATAAATACGCTTTGTCTTTAAATTCCTCCAACATATCTTTTTCGATTTCAATCGCTTCTTCTAAGGTTTTAGCTTTGTTTGAAAGCAACATTGGATGACTTCTACGTGTCGATTTATAACGAGCCAACAATGTCTTTTCATCCGCTTGTAAAAATAAAATTCGCATGTCCGCATCAATATTTCGGAATCGTCGAACAAAATCTGGCATGTCACTTGCTCCTGTTGCAATTGCAAGATTATCAAAGCGAGGATCTTGTTCATCCACTGCTAAATGAATAAGCTGTCTTAATAGTTGTGGCGGAAACTGATCAATGGCATGATAACCCATGTCTTCTAAAATTCCCATGGCTGAAGTTTTACCTGCACCGCTCATCCCCGTTACTAGTATAATTTTACGTTTACTCATGTTTATGTACCTCTTAACCACATTCTACCACGCACCCTGGCGTTTCACAACCAATGAAAAAGAAAAGAGAAGTTATTCCTTCCCTTTCATATCCATTTTTTGGATCATGTGAAACGCTTGTTGTGCTGCTATCGCACCATCAGATGTCGCAGTAACAACTTGTCGTAACACCTTTTGATTCACATCCCCTGCACCATATAAGCCCGGTATGCTTGTTTCCATCTTATCATTTACTATCAAGTAACCTTCTTCATCCACAATATTTAACTTCTTAACCATGTTTGTGGCTGGTTTTGCACCAATATATTGAAAAACTGCATTAGTTTCTACTATTTTTTGCACTTTTGTGTGTGAATGTTCAAGTACAATAGCACTTAGTTTGTCATCACTCATTTGATAGGCAACAGGTTTATGATTGAAAATAAACTCAATCTTCGGATTTGCCATGGCTATATCAATTGCAACTTGATCTGCTCTAAACACATCACGACGCATGATCACATTAACTTTGCTTGCAAATTGTGTTAAGTATACAGCTTCTTCTAATGCAGAATTACCACCACCAATTACACTTACCACTTGATCTTTATAAAAGGCTCCATCACATACTGCACAAAATGAAACACCTTTTCCAACCATTTTATCCTCATGTTCAAGATTTAGTCTATTTTCTACGGTACCCGTTGCTACAATGACTGTTTTAGCATAGTAAATATTATCTTGAGTAACTACCTCAAAATGATGGTCATGTTTAATAACCTCTTCTACATATCCATATTGATACTCAACACCTAATGATGTGGAATGATTAAACATGGACATGGCCAAATCAACACCAGTTACTTTTTCAATGCCTGGCCAATTACAAATTTCATATGTTTTAACTAGTTTGCCTCCAGGAGCTTCAGGTTCAAGCATCATCGTTTTTAATCCTGCACGTGAAGCGTATACCCCTGCTGTTAACCCCGCTGGTCCTGCTCCTAAAATTATTATGTCGTAGAGCGTGTCCATTCAATATCATCCCTTCTAAGTATCGTTAGTAATTCTCTTAAATCAGTTATTAGTTCATTTGGTTTTTCTTTTGTAATTTCTTCTTTACGAGTAGGATTGCTCATCATCGCAACTGTAAATACACCTGCACGATCTCCTGCTTTGATATCAATGGCAGTATCTCCTACATACACTACTTGATCATGAGAAACACCTAACGCTTCACATGCTTTAAATATACCTTGTGGATCTGGTTTATGCTTTTCTACATTATCAATACCAATAATGACATCAAAGTATTTCTCCATATCAAACAAGCCCATGCCCAGTTTAATTGTGTCAGTAATCTTTGAAGATACTACACCTAATGTGTATCCTTCGTCCTTTAATTGTGTTAACACTTCAATGGCATGTTTTATTGGTTGTACATGCTCATGATGCATTTGATTGTTTAACTCGCGATATTCACTAGTCAGTGACTCTATTTGATCTTGATCGAAATAACGAGAAAACGTTTCAGTTAGTGGTGGCCCCACAAAATCATTAGCTGTTTGCTCATCAATTTCTACATCAGGTTTGTGTTTTTTAATGATTTGAATTAATGCTTTTTTTACAATCGGCTCAGTATCTAACAATGTCCCATCAAAGTCAAACAACACGATTGGTTTACTTTTTTTCACTAATTTTCTAAATAATCCCAATGTTCCTGCTACTCCAACAATGACAAATACAATAGACACTAGTTGTGCAGAACGTAAGTTAAAAAACATTAAACTATCGCTACGCAGACCTTCCACAAAAAAGCGTGTGACTCCATACCACATTAAGTAGGCATACACCATATCACCACGTCTTGTTTTAGTAAATCGCTTATACACAAACACGATTAAGAAAAACCCAACAATGTTTAACACAGATTCATATAAAAAGGTTGGTACTCGATAAGCTCCGTTAATAAACATATGATCAGCAATCCATTGTGGCCACCCTTCATAAAATGATGCTTCCACCTGATAACCATAGGCTTCTTGATTTAAGAAATTACCCCAACGGCCAATTGCTTGTGCAATTAATATATTAGGAACAACAGCATCAGCTAGTCGCATAAACGATATGTTTTTTCGTTTTAAATACCAATATGCAAACCCAGCCCCAAAAACAAGACCCCCTTGAATGGCTAGACCACCTTCCCAGGTCATTAATATTTCGAGAGGATTAGACAAGTAATACCCTAAATCATAAAACACCACAAACCATAGTCGTGCTCCAACTACTCCAGATAATAATGATCCAACAAACAAGTTATCGCCTAAGTCTGAATCATATCCCATCTTTTTAAAATTATACAAACTCACACCGTATGCAATAAATGCTCCAATTAAAATAAGCAAAGCATACCATGCGATAGAAATCGAACCTATACGAACAAAGGTCTGCATGTCTTCAAAAAATACCATTACCGTTACTCCTTCTCTTGATCTTTACTATTTTGATCCACGATAAAGTTATACACTCGCTGATCAAACTCACTACTTGCATCAATTCCTTTTTCCTTTAATGTAAAATCAGTTACTGCTGCTTCAATAAGCACCGCTAAGTTACGACCTTCTTTTACTGGAAATATCAACTGTGGAACTTCCACACCTAAAATGCTACGCGAACTTGTGACATCCATCGATACACGTTTGTATGCCTTTCCATCCTGCCACTTCTCTAAATAAACAATAAAATCAACCCTTGCTTCATCAAGCAATGAACTAGCTCCAAACATTTTTGGAACATCGATGATTCCAATCCCACGCAACTCCAACATTCCTTTAAGTAAGGGTGGCGCAAAGCCAATGATATCATTATGAACCCGACGAACATCTACTCGATCATCTGAAACAATAACATGACCTTTACGAATAAGTTCTAATCCTACTTCACTTTTCCCCATACCGCTATCTCCAGTAATAAGAACTCCTTTACCAAAGACACTCATTAAAACACCATGCAAGGTATCAATTTCTGCAAGTTGAGCATCCAAATACGATATTACATCAACCATTAATTGATATGTTTTAAGTTTTGTTCTAAAGATTGGAAAGTTTTTTGATTGTGCTATGTCAAGCAAAATAGGTGGACATGGATAATCCCTAGCGATAATGATACCAGGAGTATATCCGTCGGTTAAACGATCAAATACTTCACGTTGAAAATCGTCATCCATTTGCTCAATATACGCCATTTCTTTATCACCAAAGATATTAATGCGTCGTGGCTCTGTGTGTTCAAAAAATCCAACCAACTCAAGACCAGGGCGATTCACATCGGGTACAACAACCCAGCGTTCAAGTGATTGATCATTCCCACTAATTTGTTCAAACTTGAAGTAATCATTGAATTTTCTCATCGTACATTTTTCTGACATTGTAATTGATTCCTCCTAAAGGGTTAACACCTTTTTTAAATACTGACCGGTATAACTTTTCTTAATTTTTGCGATATCTTCTGGAGTACCTACACCAATAACTTGGCCTCCCTCATCGCCACCTTCTGGACCTAAATCGATAATATAGTCAGCACTTTTTATAATATCAAGGTTATGCTCAATAACAAGAACAGTATCCCCATTATCAACGATTTTAAGTAAAACTTTAAGTAATTTGCCTACATCTTCACTATGTAATCCAGTCGTAGGCTCATCCAAAATAAAAACTGTTTTACCTGTTGCTCTTTTTTGAAGTTCACTAGCAAGTTTAACACGTTGTGCTTCACCACCTGAAAGGGTAGTGGCTGGTTGTCCAAGTTGAATATAACCTAAACCAACATCTTGGAGTATTTTTAAACGGTGTGAGATTTTATGAATGTTTTCAAAGAATTCAACTGCCTCATCAATGGTCATTTCTAATATATCATGGATATTTTTATCTTTGTATGTCACTTGCAATGTTTCTTGGTTGTATCGTTTACCATGACACTCTTCACATGCTACATACACATCTGGCAAAAAGTGCATTGAAATACGCTTAACACCATCACCTTGACAACTCTCACAACGTCCTCCACGAACATTAAAAGAAAAACGTCCTTTTAAATATCCTCTTTTTTTCGACTCTTTGCTCATGGCAAACAAATCACGAATATCATCAAAAATACCAGTATAAGTTACAGGATTTGATCGTGGTGTACGTCCAATTGGATCTTGATCGATGACAATTACTTTATCGACATGTTCTAAACCTTCAATTTTCTCCACTACTCCTGGTTTTACCTTTGTACGACCTAATGATTGTAGCAATTTCTTGGCTAACACATCATTAATGAGTGAAGACTTCCCGCTGCCACTAACACCTGTTATTAGTGTTAATGTGTTTAATGGAATCGTTACATTAACATTTTTTAAATTGTTTTCTTTTGCTTTAATAATCTTTAAGACATTTCCATTACCACTTCTTCTGTTTTGAGGAATATCAATTTTTCGTTTACCTGATAAATACAACCCAGTAATGCTATTAGGATTATTTTTTATCTCTTCTACAGTGCCATTAGCAATGACTTCTCCACCAGCTCGTCCTGCACCTGGACCAATATCCACAATCCAATCTGACTCAAGCATTGTTTCTTCATCATGCTCTACTACAATCAACGAGTTACCTAAATCACGCATGTTCTTTAAGGTTTGAATAAGTTTTGCATTATCTCGCTGATGAAGTCCAATCGATGGTTCATCCAACACATAAAGCACACCAGTCAATCGCGATCCAATTTGTGTCGCTAAACGAATTCGTTGTGCTTCACCACCTGATAAAGTACCTGCTAAGCGATCGAGCGTTAAATATTCAAGACCGACATCTTTTAAAAACGATAATCGCTCGACAATTTCTTTTATGACTAACTTCGCAATTTCAGCTTGTGTCTCATTAAGTTGTAACTCACCCATCCATATCAACGATTGTTTTACAGACATGGATGTCCACTCATAAATGTTTTTATCCCCTACATACACACTTAATGCCATAGGATTTAAACGATGTCCATGACACACTGAACATGTACTTTCACTCATAAAAGAACCATACCAATCACGTGAGGATTGTGAGGTAGTTTCCACAAAGCGACGTGCAATTAAATCCGCTACACCTTCAATATAATCATTTCTCATAAACTTATTGCCTGATCGAGAGGCAATCGTGTATGCAATTGGCTTTTTTGATCCATACATTAGTATGTCAATTTGCTCATCACTTAAATCTTTTAATGGTTTATCTAATGGAATATTATAATGTTCAGCTAATGTTTCAAATGTTTGCCATTCAATATTTTCAGTGTTGACAATGTTTTTATAATACACAATCCCACCAGCTAAAACACTTTTTTCTTTGTTTGGCATTAAATAGTCCAAATCAACTTGCTGAGTAACACCAAGACCTTTGCAATTTTCACATGCACCAAGTGGTGAGTTAAATGAAAACAAGCGTGGTTCAAGTTTCGGAATCGAAAACCCACATTTAACACATGCATAATTTTGTGAAAACAGCAGTTCTTTTTTATTTGTCACAACAAGCACTAATCCTTCACTAAGTTTTGTTGCAGTTTCGAAGGATTCATACAATCGTGTACGTGAGTCATCTTTTTTTATTAAACGATCAATCATAATATCGATGTCATGTTTTAGGTTTTTATCCAACGTCACACCATCTTCAAGCATAATAATTTCTTTGTTTACACGTGCACGAACAAATCCTTCTTTTAAGTATGTCGCAAACTTATCTTTATGTGACCCTTTTTCACGATGCACCACAGGAGCATACACCTCAATACGAGTTCCATTTTCTAAGCTCATTACTTGATCTACCATTTGATTGACAGAAACTGCCACAATTGGATCATGATGAATTGGACAATATGGAGTCCCCACTCTTGCATACATCAATCGTAAGTAATCATATATTTCCGTAACAGTACCTACCGTTGATCGTGGGTTGTTATGGGTTGTTTTTTGGTCAATGGAAATCGAAGGTGACAATCCTTCGATTAAATCCACATCTGGTTTTTCCATGTTATCTAAAAACTGCCTTGCATAGGCACTTAATGATTCCACATATCTACGTTGGCCTTCCGCATATATCGTATCAAAAGCAAGCGATGTCTTACCACTTCCTGATAAACCTGTCATAATAACAAGTTTATTGCGAGGAATGGTAATGTTAATGTTTTTTAAATTATGGACACGCGCCCCTTTAATGACAATTTCATCTTTGTTCATAGTCCCTCCATAAACATATATTCTATTCTAGCACTTTCACCTTCAAAAACAAAAGAGGGAAACCCTCTATTGACTTTTCAATTCTAAGATAATGTCCCTTAATGTTGCGGCTCGCTCAAAATCCAAGACTCTTGCGGCTTCATGCATTTCTCTTTCTAAGTCAACAATCATTTGTTCTTGTTGTTTTTTGTCTTTGCTTGATTTTTTTCTCAACATGTTCATCGCCATTTCCTGAGTTTCTTTACCAGCTATAACATCTCGAATTTCTTTGATAATCGTTGTTGGTGTAATACCAAACTTTTCGTTGTGAGCTTGTTGGATTTCACGACGTCGATTCGTTTCATCAATAGCTTTTTTCATGGAGTCTGTCATCCGATCTGCATACATAATAACTTCGCCATCTTGATTTCGTGCAGCTCGACCAATGGTTTGAACAAGTGAACGATACGAACGTAAAAACCCTTCTTTATCGGCATCCAATATAGCCACAAGTGAAACTTCTGGTATATCAATTCCTTCTCGTAATAAGTTAATGCCGACTAACACATCGTATTTACCTTTACGCAATTGTCGAATAACTTCAATTCGTTCTAATGTTTTAGTTTCATGATGTAAAAAGATAGCTTTTACATTTTCATTTAGTAAATAGTTCGTTAACTCTTCCGCCATTTTAACTGTTAAGGTCGTAACGAGTACACGTTGATTTTTCTTAGAGCGTTCATTGATGGCATCAACTAAATCATCAATTTGCCCTTTGGATGGTTTAACCGTGACCTTAGGATCTAATAATCCTGTAGGTCGAATGATTTGTTGAACAATCTCATGGTTTGTTTTTTCTAGCTCAAAATCCCCTGGTGTTGCGGAAACATAGATCGATTGCTTGGGTAATGCTAGAAACTCGTTGAAATTTAATGGGCGATTATCTAGTGCTGAAGGTAATCTAAACCCATACTCGACTAATACTTCTTTACGAGAACGATCACCGTTGTACATTCCTTTTACTTGAGGAATACTTACATGCGATTCATCAATCACAAACAAATAATCGTCTTTAAAAAAGTCAAACAAAGTAAAGGGTCGCTGTCCAGGCTCTCTTTGATCAATGTGTCGTGAATAGTTTTCAATACCTGAACAATACCCAAACTCTCTAAGTGCTTCAATATCATAACGTGTTCTTTGTTCTAAACGTTGTTTTTCTACTAACTTATTCTGTGCTTCTAATACTTGAAGATGTTCTTCTAATTCTTGTTCAATCGTGTTTGCGGCATGCAAAATTTCTGGCTGTAACCGTGCATATTCTGTCGCAGGAAAAATGTGATACATCTGATAAGCATCCATGACTTGAAAAGACACTTTGTCTACTTCAACAATACGCTCAATCTCATCATCAAACATTTCAATACGTAGTATAAAAGAGTCTGTGTATCCTAAATGAATATCAATGACATCTCCTTTTACACGAAAGGTTCCTTTTATTAAATCAACATCATTTCTTGTGTATTGCCGATCAACAAGCATCCGTATTAGTTCTTCACGATCTATTCGTTCATTGACACGTAATGTAAAAAACATGTTTTTATATTTGTCAGGGTCACTAGATGCATAAATACAAGCTACTGATGCCACAACAATCGTATCGTTGCGTGTAAGTACACTATTGATAGCGGACAAACGCAACATATCTAACTCTTGATTAATCATCGCTGTCTTTTCAATGTATGTATCGGTTCTTGGCATATACGCTTCTGGTTGATAATAATCAAAGTTAGATACAAAATACTCTACTCTATTTTCTGGAAATAGTTGCTTAAATTCAGAATACAACTGACCTGCTAAGGTTTTATTATGAGCTAAGACAAGTGTTGGTTTATTGATTTGTGCAATAACATGAGATATGGTAAATGTTTTTCCTGTTCCGGTCGCACCTAAAAGAACTTGATCTTTTTTCCCTTGTTTTATACCTGAGACTAATTGTTCGATAGCTTTAGGTTGATCACCGGTTGGCTTATAATCACTTACTAATTTAAAGCTTTCTTTACTCATCAAACAACCCCAATGCTACTTGCAATTGTACATCAACTTCTTCTCTGTTTGTGTATAACTTACGCAATACTTCCGTATGAATTACTTGATACGTAGTTAATGTTAAAGAATCATTTGCTTCTAAATCATTATCAATGTTAAATGCATTAATCGCTTGTATCGTTTCTAAAGAAGCATAACCATCCATCCGATCCACTTCATATCCAATGAAATCTAACGCTTTTTGTACGTATAAAATATACTCACTTACTTGATCAACTACAATTATTTCATCTTCTAACATCATGGACATTTCTTGATAAAAGACCGGATGGCGTTTAACTTCAACATCTGGTGTCACACCAATATCTTGTATTAAATTACCATTTGGTGTTAACCATTGTGCTGAAGTTAGTTTTAACGCACTACCATCAGAAAAAGGTCTTGAAATTTGTACAGAACCTTTTCCAAATGTTTGCTCACCAACGATGGTTGCACCAACAAGTTCTTGTAGTGCTGCGGCAAGTACTTCTGATGCACTTGCTGTATTTCCATTTACTAAAACAACAATCTTTTTAAAGTTATCAAATTTATTACTGGATGAAATTCTACCTTGTTCAATAGTGCCATCTTTGTAACGTTGTTGAATAACAACTTCCCCTTGATCTAAGAAGTAGGACCCAATATTCAATAGTGATTCTAAATACCCGCCACCGTTATCTCGTAAATCAATAATTAAATTTTCGATATTTTGATCAGCCATATCTTGCAAATACTCACGCATATCGATGTGAGATGTTGAACCAAACTGATATAGCTCCACAACACCAACGTCATTAATAATTTGACCAAATGCTGAATTACGAACTTGGCCTCGTTCTATTTCTTTGGTAATAATTTCATTGGCACGAATAAAGTCAATTGTAACGATTGTACCTTCTTCACCCATTACTAAATCAGCAATCTCCCCAGTTTCTAATCCTTCTACTTCAACCCCATTGACACGATAAATAATATCACCAGGCATGACACCAAATCGTTCTGCTGGTGAGTTTTTAAAGACTCTTTCTACAATATTGACGCCATCTAGCACATAAAACTGAACACCGATACCCACAAATCCCATGTCCATGGATTGTTCAAAATCAAGCACTTCTTGTGCAGTCATAAACGACGTATATGGATCATCTGTTAATTCAATCATGCCATCAATGGCATTTTGCAATAACCACTCTTCAATGTTTTCAATATCCTTACCATAATACCAAGTATTGCTTAAGTGTGAAATAATGGCATCTAATCGTGAATATTTACTCTCATCTACATTAATAGTTGTAGCTGTATTTGAAGAACCAAACAACCAACCAATTGTAAAAGCAAACAGCACAAATAAAACAACAACTCGTATTGTCCAACGTTTTCTTGCTTTATTTGCCTTTTCATCTGGCCATTGGTGTTTAGTTAATTTAACATATACTTTTTCTTGATCCATGGGTGCACCGCCTTATCCATATTTTATGCTTTATTATATCACGTGGATAGTCTACAATAATAAATATAACATTTTAACGATAGAAAGAGTGAAAAAAATGCAACCATTTATTGATCGTTTTATTCGATACGTAAAAATCGATACCCGCTCCGATGCCAACTCATCGACAGTCCCATCTACAAAAGCACAACTAGACTTTGCTTACATGCTTAAAGACGAGTTAAAAGCAATTGGATGCAGTGATGTGTTTGTTAATGATGACAATGGTTTTGTGATGGCAACCATTGCAAAAAACACCACGAAAGATGTCGAAGCGATAGGCTTTATTGCCCACATTGATACCGCTGATTTTGAATCCAAAAATATTCAACCACAACTTGTAACCAATTATGATGGCTCAGATATTATACTTAACAAAAAACAAAACATCGTATTAAGTCCAAATCAATTTCCAAATTTAAAAAATTACATTGGTCATACACTAATCACAACCGATGGTACAACTCTACTTGGCGCAGATAATAAAGCTGGTATGGTCGCCATTATTGAAGCGATGAAAGAACTTATTGAAAACAAACCTTTTGAACATGGCGATATAAGAATTGCCTTTGGACCTGATGAAGAAATTGGTAGAGGGGCTAACTTGTTTGATGTGGATGCCTTCAATACTGTCTTTGCTTATACTGTAGATGGTAGTTTTAAAGGACAGCTTGAGTATGAATCTTTTAATGCTGCTGCAGCTACCATCACAATAAAAGGTGTTTCTGTGCATCCAGGTACAGCAAAGGATAAAATGATTAACGCCATTAAAGTTGCGATGGAACTTGATGGGATGTTGCCACAAGATGCAGTTCCTGAAAAGACAGAAAAACGGGAAGGGTTTTTCCTTTGCACTCAATTTGATGGCACCATTGAAGATGCAACTATGCACTACATTATTCGCGATCATGACAAAGAATTGTTTTTAGCTAAAAAAGCGCTCATAGAAGAAATTGTATCTACCCTAAGTAACAAGTATGAAAAAGCAACAATCACACTAGAGTTGAGTGACTCTTATTACAACATGGGAGATGTTATTAAAAAAGACATGCGTAGTGTTGAACTTGCAAAAGAAGCAATGCAACAATTAGACATAACTCCAATTATTGAGCCTATTCGTGGTGGAACTGATGGTAGTAAAATAACTTACAAAGGGATTCCAACACCTAACTTATTCACCGGTGGTGAGAACTTCCATGGTAAGTTTGAGTTTTTATCTGTCAATGATGCTTTGCTTGCAAAACAAACGATATTGAAGATTTGCCAACTTCACGCTAGCAAATCATAAACGATGTCAAAGTAGCATCAAAAAAACAAAGATATTGTGTAGTTTTAATTAACTTATGACTAAATTTAAACATCTTATCTTAACAAACAATATCATTCACTAAAAAGGTATCCAATACACCGGATACCTTTTTCTTGCTTAATTTTTTAATAAACGCAAACTATTTAATATAACAAGAATTGTAGATCCTTCATGAGCAATCACCCCATGAGTTAACAACACCCACCCAAACATGTTCGCTAATAGCAAAAGCACAATTACACTAATTGAAAACACTAGATTTTGACGAATAATAGTATGTGCTTTCTTTGAAAGCTTAATCAATGAAACAATATTAGAAAGCTTATTATTAATAAACACAATGTCAGCTGTTTCTAAAGAAACATCTGTAGCATCACCCATCGCAGCACCAATATGGGCAATCGCCAATGAAGGAGCGTCGTTAATACCATCTCCAATCATCATGATTGTTTTGTTCTCAAGTTTTAATTGTTCTATGATATCGGATTTATCATTTGGTAAGCACTCTGATTTATACGAGTTAACGGATACCTTTTTAGCAATGACTTCTGCACTATGTTCTTTATCCCCTGTTAACATAATTGTATTAATGTTCATATCCTTTAACTGTGTCATTACTTCAGATGCAGAATCACGAACAGTATCTTGCAAACTAATAAAACCAACTAACACATCATCCATTCCAATTTCAACAATCGTAGCTCCTTGATCTTCGAATTTTTCTTGATGTTTTTTTAAATCATAAGTGTCTTTTAATGAGAAATTTCCAACGACGAAATCTTTATTATCCACATGGGCTTTCATTCCATTTCCAGAAATTTCCTTTGTGGAAATCTCTAGTGTTTTGTACTCACTAAAATGTCTAACAATGGCTTTAGCAAGTGGATGATTTGATTGTTTTTCAATAGATACCACTATCTCTATAAGCCACTCTCTATCCACATCTTGTGCGATTACTACATCATTTACGTTCGGTTTACCTGTTGTAATTGTCCCTGTTTTATCAAACATGATCGTATCTATTTTAAGTAACTTTTCAAGGTGTTCTCCACCTTTAATTAATATCCCATTGTTTGCACCATACGATAAAGAAGATAAAATTGCAGGTGTTATGGATGCGACTACAGCACATGGAGATCCAACAACCAACACAATGACCCCTCGATAAAATGATTCGTGCCATGATAATAGATTAAGAAAATATGGAACAAACATAACAAGCAGTGCTAACCCAATAACAGCATACACATACCAACGTTCAAAACGCTCGATAAATGTTTGTGACTTTGTTTGGTTTTCTTGTGCCTTCTTAACAAAATCGACAATTTTTTGTACGGTGGAATCTTTAGGATCTTTTTTTACTTGAACATAAATAGTAGAATCTTCATTGATAGATCCAGAATACACAAGATCATTGACACCTTTTGATACTGGCATAAATTCTCCAGTTATAGTGGCTTCATTAATGGATGCACTACCTTTTATGATGACTCCATCTGCTGGTATGTGTTGCCCTACCTTTACCACAACAACATCATCAATTAGCAACTCTTCTACTGCCACCACTACTTCTTCTTGATCTACTACTTTAATAGCAGTCTTTGGACTTAACTCAAGCAAACTTGTAAGTGCTTTTTCACTTTTTGTGTTGGCGTAAGTCTCAAGAACCCCACTTAGTGCAAAAATAAAGATAAGCACAGCACCTTCATGAAAATCTTGTGTAATAAAAGCAGCTAATGCTGCAATGATCATTAAAAACTCAACGTTTAATGCTTTGGATTCAATGGTTTTTTCTACACCTTCAACGGCTTTATAATATCCTCCCACCATAAATGCAATTCCCCACAACACCATCGCTATTGTTTGATTACGCACAAAAAATTGTGCACTAATAATTAAAAGTAGTGCACTTATTACATGTAACGTTTGGTTTCTAAGTTTTTTGTTATGTAATATAGTTTCTAGCATAACCATATTATAGCTTAAAATCCGCTTTTATTTACATAGTTTTGTTGTTTTGATTAAACAAGTACATGATTGCAAGTATAAAAAACAAAACAACTCCTGCAATAAAACCAATTGTGCCAAATAATTCATAACCAACCATGTTTAAAAATTTTACATCAGTAAAGAAATTACCACCAATAAACATGCCAAGCCATAACCCAAATAAAGCACCAACAACACAAGCCATAAGTACAATTAATATCCTTCTAAACATCTTTACCATGAGTTCCACCTTATTTAGCCTTTCCTACTTTTAGTATATCAGTATCAAACTAGTAATAAAAACAAAGCAAGGCATAAAAAAAGCTATTTCAATGTATTTCATTCAAATAGCTTTTGTATATTTAATAACGTTGAAACACCGATACATTGAACACACTTAATGGATTCATTCGACATGGTGCATTAAATCCGTTAGCGTCGCAACGATTTCTAAACCCTGACTCACCCCAACCAGCACCAAAATCCAATCGTCCATTCCAGTTTTGAGTATAGAAGTTTACACTATTGGTTCCTAGATACACAACTTCAATGTGTAAGTGTGGTCCTGATGAGTTTCCAGATGATCCGACTCTTCCAATTACATCTCCTGCACTTACTACACGTCCACCAGCAGCTGGTGATCCACTTTCTAAATGTGCATATATAATACCATAGGTGCGATCATTTACAGAAACAATTAAGTATACTTGGTTTCCACCACCCGTAGCGGCTGGATAACCACATCGATTACCTAAATGACCCCATGTAGGGCAACTGTCTGCTCGATAGACAACGACTCCATTGGCAACTGCAACAATCGGTGTTCCTATTGGTGCTGCAAAGTCAACACCAATATGTCGTCCACCACCAGGGTATGTCCATACTCCTGCAGATATGTATGCATTGCTTAATATCGGACGTAACCAACCATTAGATGCAGGAATCATGTTTAGTGCATTTTCTAGTTGGCGAAGTTGATTTTGAACGGCAGACAAGTCAGAAATAACATCCCGTTCTTGTTGGATTAACTGCGATTCTTGACGTCTAAATTCATCAATAATCTCTTGGGTTGTTTCAACGAGAGCTTGTTGGGATTCTTGCGTTAATATGTAGTTTTCACGATTATCTTCCAACACATTTCGTTGACGTTCTAACTCTATTTTATCTTGTTCTACTTTATCTATTTCTGATTGCATTAACTTTATTTGCTCATTGTCATAATAGGTGATGTCTTTAATCCCTTCTACACGACGTACTAAGTCGGTGAAGTTTGCAGCTCCCATGACAATATCAATCAATCCATTAACACTAAAGAAGCCTTGCATCGAAACCATGCGCTCTTGAATTGTTTCATCGCGTACTTTAATAGTTTCTTCTAATGTTTGAATTTCTACAATAAGTTGTTCAATTTCATCTTCCATACGTTCAATTGCACGAGACAAAACTCCAATTTGGCGTTCCATCTCTTCAATTTGTGCTTGGTATTCATTAATTTGTTGGGCGTACTGAAGAATATTAGAACGGATGCTCGATAAGTCATTTCGAATTTTACTTAAATCTTGATTTACTTGTTTTGCTTGATTGTTAATGTGTGCTTGAAAGTCACGACAAACTGCTGCATTATCTGGATCAACTTTCGTAAAACACATTTGTTCGTATTTTTCACGATCAGTATCAAAATCATTGGCTTGCAAAACAATATTGTTTTGCATTAGCAAAGTAAAAGCAATGAGTAGTAACACTAGTTTTCTTACAAGTTTATTCATCGTTTCCACCTCAAATGTTTAGCGACGGATATATAACTACCTACACTTCCAACCACAATAGCTACTGCCAATAATATCCCGGATAAATAAAGAACAAATGGCATTGGCTGAATAAGTTGAAACATAGGTGTTAGCAAGATGCCACCTAAAAATTCATACATCAACACATACCCAGCAATACTAAAGCCAATAGGTAACAAGGCACCAAACACTCCAATAAGTGAGCCTTCAATAATAAATGGCATCCGAATAAATCCATTTTTAGCACCAACCGTACGCATAATAACAATTTCCTTTTGACGCGTAGCTATTGATAATTTAATTGTATTCGAAATTAGAAAAACTGCAACTAGTGTGAGGCCTAAAACAAGCACATACACACCATTTCGTACACTTTCTAATAATTCCATTAACTCTAATACTTTCAAACCACCATATTGAACAGCTTCAACACCTTCAATTTCTCTAATTTGAGTAGAGACAACTTCAACATTTGAAGCTTCATTAATATCGACTAAGTATGCCATTCGTAAAGGATTGCTTTCACCACGATACAAATCAAATATTTCTCCATCTTCACCAAAAGGCTCGATAAACTTATCCAATTCTTCATCTTTCGATGAAAAAGTGATCTTTTCTACACCGTTAATGACACTTATTTGATCATAAATCATGTTTAAGTCTTCTTGTGATTCATGCGTTTGTAAGATTTTTACGTGAATATTTACAGTATCCTCTATACCAAAAGTAAATTGTTGCACATTGACAGACACCATTAAAAATAAACTCACAAACAACAACGTCACGGTAATGGACGATATGCTTGAAAGAGTCATTGCCATATGACGAACTAATCCTACAAATCCCTCTTTAATTGGTCTAAAAATCCTAAACATGTTGGATATACCCTCCAGATGCTAAATCAGCAACGATATGTCCATCTTCTAATGCAATAGTGCGCTTACGACACTCATTAACTAGTGGTAAATCATGCGTCACCATGACAATGGTAGTTTTTTCTTCTTCATTAATTTTATTCAGCAAATCCACAATACCACGTGATTTTTCAGGATCTAAATTTCCTGTTGGCTCATCACAAATTAGTACTTTTGGTTTGTTTGCAATTGCACGTGCAATCGCAACACGCTGCATTTGACCGCCGGATAACTGATCAGGATACGAATTTGTTTTATCGCTTAGACCTACTAACTCTAATACCTCACGCACACGTTTGCGTATTTCCATTTGTGGCTTGTATACTACTTCCATTGCGAAAGCAACATTTTCAAACACTGTTTTTCTTTCAAGTAGTTTGAAATCTTGAAAAACAACGCCAATGTTACGACGATACAATGGAACTTTTGAATGTTTAAGCTTTCCAACATTGATGCCTGCAACTTCCACAAGTCCTCTTGTTGGTACTTCTTCTCCATCCAACAGTTTAATAATGGTTGATTTACCTGAACCTGTTGGTCCAATAATGTATACGAACTCACCTTGTTCGATTGTTAAGTCAATATTGTATAACGCATTGACACCGTTTTTGTATGTTTTTGAAACACCACGCATAATTAACATAGCTTCACTTCCATTTCTGTTTCATTCTACCATAATTTTAGTGAAAGTTTGATGTGAATCTTCCCATAATTATACTTTGTAATCAAAGGAGAATCCAAAGCCAGAAACTTCAGTAGCATCAGATACAATTAAAAAAGCATTCTCATCAAGATCCTTGACACTCTGACTAAGTTCAGGATATTGATTTTTCATTATCACCGTCAATATAACAGGTTTATCATCTCCTGTAAAACCTCCAGTTGCTTCAATTAGTGTAGTACCTCGCTCTAAATGATCATGAATATATTGCAGTATTTCTGAGTACTTTTCAGAAATGATATACACTGTTTTTGCGTTTTGTCCGCCAAAGATAAGCACTTTGTTAATGGCAAAGGCTGCTGCCCATACAGAAATAAACCCAATTAAAACGGCTTCTAGTCCATATGTCCATAAACCAAGACCTACTGTTATGCCATCCACAATAAGTACCCATGTTGATATTTCAACATGCGTGTATTTATTAAGGACAAGTGGCGGTACATCCATACCACCAGTACTAGAACCTGTTCTAAGTACCATACCAACACCAATACCAGCGAGCAGTCCACCATAAAGGCTTGCTAGAATGGGATCAAGTTCAAGTAACCCATCGGCTTGAGTAAATGTAAGAAAAAACGGATACAAAAATGAACTTAATGCTGTAGAAACCGCAAAGTTTTTTCCAAGTATCAATGCCCCAACAATAAACAATCCAATAACTAATACATTAATCATTAAATTTGGATCGATTCCAAAAAGTGGTTCTAAAGCAATTGCAATCCCTGCAACACCACCAGATAATATATTATATGGCAAGATAAAGATACCAACAGCCAGTGCTAATAAGTAGTTTCCCATTACAAGTAATACAGCATTTTTTATATGTTTTTTCATGTTTCACCTCAATAACCAAAGCAATTATACCACGCTTAGGGTGCGATAAACACCCCTGTAAGATGTAGATGTAAATGCTTACATGAAAATAATTCAAATTATTTTTTTCAAGTATATTAACCCTTTTAGTTATCCTTATATATATACAAGTGATATATTTATGTTCAATAGTCCACCATAATGAAAGTAAGGCATTTGACATACTGCCATACCTTACTTATAATTGAAGTTGTCAGATGAAAGAACACTTTTTGTCTGTTTACAAAAAATGGAGGTAATTAAAAATGAAGAAATTATTAGCAGGAGTGGCAGTAGCTATCCTAGCATTAGCAGGTTGTTCTTCAGGTAGTGATGCTACCGGTGGACATATTAAAATGGCTGATGCAGGATGGGATTCCATCCAGTTGCATAACGCAATAGTTGGGTTTGTTGCCGAAAACGCATACGATATGACCTGGGAAGAAGTTCCAGGTTCCACACCAATAACATATGAAGGAACCAAAAATGGTGAGATTGATATTTACACAGAAGTGTGGACTGATAACTTACCAACGTACGCTGCCGATAAAGAGGCAGGACTTATCTTAGAGTTATCCGTTAACTTTGGAGATAACACCCAAGGTATATATGTACCAACGTATGTCATTGAAGGAGATGCTGAAAGAGGCATTGAACCAATGGCACCAAATTTAAGAACAGTAGAAGATTTAAAAGACTATCCTGATGTATTTGTCGATGACGACAATCCATCAATGGGCCGTCTCTATGGAGCAATTCCTGGTTGGGCTATTGATGATATCATGAGAAACAAGTTTGATTATTATGGATTTGATGAAAACTTTATTTACTTTAGTCCAGGATCAGATGCCGCATTATCCGCTGCATTTACATCCGCGTATGATCGTGGTGAAGCAATCGTTGGATATTATTGGGAACCAACCTGGTTAATGGGTCTTTATGACTTTACATTATTAGACGATGCTCCTTATGTGGATCAAGCATCTTTTGAAGCAGGAATGACAGAAGCACCGTCAGTACCAGTTACAGTTGGAGCACGTCCAGGATTTACTGATGATTTCCCTGAGTTTGCGGATTTCTTAAGCAACTATGAAACATCAAGTGCATTAACATCGCAAGGTCTTGCTTACATGCAAGAAACAGGTGCTAGCACTTCAGAAGCTGCTATTTGGTTTATTTCAGAAAATTCTGATTTGATCAGCTCAATGATGCCACAAGATAAGTGGGAACTTGTTGAAGCAGCTCTAGGACAATAGAGGGAGAAACGATATGGATTGGTTATACCAATTTCCATTTCAGTACACGGTAGATACAGATGCAATAGACAGCGGATTTAGAAGTTTCGCTGTCTCTGCAGATGTAATATTGAGTGCCATTAGAAATGGACTAAACAGCTTATTAACAGTAATTAATGACATTCTAGTATTTATTCCGTGGTGGGTATTTGTTCTAGCCGTATTTTTTATTGGATTTAAACAATCGAAGAAAATCACAACAGGTGTTGTGTATGCAGTCATGCTTTATTTAATTGGTATGGTTGGCTTATGGGACTTAATGATTCCTACACTCGCCATTATCGTAGCTGCTGTCTTTATTTCGATCTTGTTTGGATTTCCAATTGGAGTACTTGTATCAACAAGTGATCGTGCAAACAACATTGTGCGACCTATCCTTGATACGATGCAAACAATGCCTATATTTGTATACTTAATTCCAGCAGTACTCTTGTTTGGATTAGGTCGTGTACCAGGGGTGATGGCTACAGTTATTTATTCCATCGTACCCGTTATTCGACTAACCAACTTAGGTATTCGTCAAGTAAATGAAGAAGTAGTCGAGGCTGCCAAAGCCTTTGGTTCTACTAAACTGCAATCCATGATAAAGGTGCAAATCCCTCAAGCTTTCCCTACCATTATGGCTGGTGTTAACCAGACATTGATGATGGCGATGGCCATGGTTGTGACAACATCCATGATTGGTGTTGCAGGACTTGGATTAGAAGTATTAATTAGTGTTAACCGAATTGAAGTTGGTCGTGGACTTGTTTCAGGTACTGCGGTAGTTATTATTGCAATCTTACTTGACCGTTTAAGTCAAGGTTGGGTTAAACAAAGAGAAGTGGAGGAAGATTAACAATGAGTGATATTAAAGAAAACATTATCATGAAGACAGAAAATCTTGCGAAACTTTATGGTCGAAATAAATCTGAAGCAATTGAAATGCTTAATAATGGCGCTTCAAAAGCAGAAGTATTAGAAAAAGCGGGAGTTACTGTAGCCTTGTGGGATATTAATCTTGATGTAAAAGAAGGTGAACTATTTGTCATTATTGGTTTGTCTGGGTCAGGAAAATCCACTTTGGTACGTTGCTTTAATCGTTTAAATACACCAACCTCTGGACAAGTATATTACAGAGACGAAAAATTACGAGAGCTAACAAAAGAACAATTAATTAAATTTAGAAGAGAAAAAATTGCGATGGTTTTCCAACACTTTGGATTAATGTCTCATCGTAATGTTATTGAAAACGTTGAGTATGGATTAGAAATACGTGGTGTAGATAAAGAAGAACGCCGAAAAAAATCCATAGAAATGTTACATATGGTTGGTTTAGAAGGTGTTGAAGATATGCCACTGACTTCATTATCAGGTGGAATGAAACAACGTGTAGGGCTTGCTCGTGCACTTGCTAATGATCCTGATGTCTTGTTAATGGATGAGCCTTTCTCCGCACTAGACCCACTTGTTAAGCGTGACATGCAGTTTGAGTTATTGAAGATTCATCAAAAGATGAAACGTACCATTATCTTTATTACTCATGATATTAACGAAGCCTTTAAATTAGGTGATCGTGTAGCTATTATGCGTGATGGTAAACTAATTCAGTTGGATACACCAGAAAACATGATGACAAATCCAGCCGATGATTATGTGCGTAACTTCATTGAAGGTGCTGATCGATCACAAGTTATGAGTGTTAGAAATGTAATGATCACACCATCCACAATTGTATGGTTAAACGATGGACCTAAACGTGCCATTCAAGAAATGCGCTCAAACAATGTATCAAGTGCCTATGTTTGTTCACAAGACATGGATTTTAAGGGTGTTATCACATTAGAAGGAGCCTTAAAGCTCCAAGATAAAAACACCAAGGTTGCAGATCATATGATTACAGATGTCACATCAGTTGATGCAGAAGCTACGATTGCAGATGTAATGCCATTAGCAGCGGATACTAAGTTCCCTATACCTGTACTAGAAGATGGTAAGTTAATTGGAATTGTATCAAAAGCATCAGTAATCTCAACATTAGCTTCTGATTCTATTGAAGAAGCATTAGAAGATAATCAAACACAAGAGAGTGCATAACTCTCTTTTTTTTTGCATCAAACATGGTATGATAAGCACATGAAAAACAACAACTACAAAACGATGGTCAATGTTTACCCATTCAACAAATGGGTTGCACTAACATTATGTGTAACCTTAGGTATTTTTGGTGCTCATAAATATTACGAACAGAAATTAGTTGTTGGTGCTTTGTATTCACTTACTTTAGGATTTTTAGGAATAGGTGTATTGTTTGATATGATACGCTATTTATCGATGAAAAGTCCTTATTACAATACACACTAGTGTTCACTTAAAAGCCATTACTATAATGGTTTTTTTACTTGTACAAATTAGCATGGCTTAAAATAAAGGCAAGTATGTCTCTTTCGTTTTTTAATGTTTGAATGTTCTTTTTAAAGTTTGATTCACGGACTAAATTTGAAATGGTTACTAAAGCATCCAAATGTTCTTGATGATCTAATGAACAGAAAGAAAAGAATACAAAAAGAAAACGATTTTCATAAAACTCGACTGGATGTTTTAATACAATAAGCGAAATACCTGTCGCCAATACATTATTATCATTTCTAGCATGCGGTATCGCAATCCCTTCATCAATCATCATGTATGAACCATAATTTTCAAAGGATTTTATCATCGATTGCACATACGACGCTTTAACAAAGTGGTTATTTTCTAATAAATCCCCTCCCATTTGCACTGCTTTTTTCCAATCAAGTTTTTCATACACAATTTTTATGTTTTCTAATGGAAGAAAACGAAGCAGACTAAATTCTGGATTAACCACATCATTAAGTATTTGATTATTAAAATTTAGTAGTAACTGCTCCTTTAATGGTTCAACATCCACTATATTGGCATTTTCGTTAACGATTTCAAGAAGTTTTTTAAGTGATATTTGATTTTTTCTTTGTAAAACAAAACTTTGATCTAACTTTTTAAAATCATCGGAAGTCAAAATTGGATGAACAAAGATAATAGGGATATCTGTTTCATACTCAATAGTTTCAATCGTTGTAATTATCAAATCAATCTCACTACTGTTTTGAATATTAGGTAAAAAATGAAGTGGAATACAGCTTACGACTTCTACCTCATAGGTACTAGAAATTTGTTGTTCAAGCAGCATGGATGTTCCATAACCATGTGAACAAACAATAATCACTTTTTTAATATTATGATTGTCTGATTGATTTCTCATTAGTGCTGCTTTAAAGTGAATGGTTAAAAGTGCAATTTCATCTTGATCTACTTCACTGTTAGTAAAGAAATTTAACTCATTTAATACTTGTTTAGTCATTGCAAATTCATTTTTAAAACGTGTGGCAATTTCTTGAGCATTAATATCACTAAGTTTAATATTATGCAACATACGATACATTGTTGGTTTTAAATGGTTCATCAAACTTTGATACAGTTGCACATCTTGGTTTAGATTAATTTTTGCATACTTACTAAAAAGTGAAATAATCTTAGTGATCAGCAAATTATGTTCAAACCACGTATTCTCCATAAGTTCATTACTATATGAGTGATGACTACCAACTATTAAACTAGCAAGTTTAATTTGCTCTTCTTTGCTTATCGTAATTTGACATTTCTTTTCAATAAATGAAATGTTATGTACAATTGCATCGTACTCTTTCGATTCCAATAAAAAGTAATCATTTAACTGCACTCCAATTGCTTTGTTTGTTTTAATGCGTTGAATCATTATTCTAATATAGTTTTTTACAATGATATATGCATATTCATTAAGCACGGTATCTAGTTCTCTTTGAATATATTTCAAAAATTCATGTAAATGTGTTTCTGATATGACTTCATAAGACTCTTTTATCCAAGGATAAAGTAGATTTTGTTTTGTTAATGATAAGTTTAGGTAGTTAATTAATGTTTGTAACTGCATGATTCGAATAGTGTCTTCATCCGCCATTAAAAAGAGTCCTTTTTGTTCAAGTGGTTCTACACTAAACTGATACGCAGAAAGTTGCTCAAGTATTTCTTCAAAGTAAATTTTTGCTGTAGTACGACTAACATCAAGAAGCCTTGCCATTTCAGATAAGTTAACATACCCATTAAACACAAAACGATACAATATCATTGTCTTTTTTAATTCACTACTTTGAGACAATATTGATGGATTATTTAAGTATTCTATAATTTTACTGTTGTCTTTTATTTGATACATGCCCCTTTTTAAATCAATAGTATCATATCCCAACTCTTTGATAATGTTATCCACATAGTTTCTAATACTTCGTTCACTCAACATAAAAACTTCACTTAAGTGAGCAATTGAAACTGAAGGTTCCGATGTTGATAAGTAATCAAGAATATCAAGTTCTTTATTTGTTAACATACTATCTCCAGTTAGATTATAGCAATTTCTAAGAAAAAAGTATGTACCACTTTTTTGCAAAAAATGTTGCAAGTATTTGCGAATATGCAAATGTACATGGTTGTAGTAGTATGACATTGTCAAATAAAGGAGAGACATGAATGATTGAGACCTCATACTTTAAACACTATCAAATTATTCAACAAGCAACTGATTGGCAACAAGCGATAACACTTGCAGCACAACCATTACTAAATCATCAATGCATAAGTGAAAACTACATTAAATCTATGATTCAAAATGTGATAGACAATGGACCATATATTGTCATTATGCCCTATGTAGCTTTACCTCATACACGAAGTGAAGAAGGTGCATTAAAGACAAGCGTATCTATCGTTAAACTTATTGAGCCTGTGTTGTTTCCTGAAAATAAAGATGTGAAACTAGTTATTGCATTTGCTGCTTATGATAACGACACACACATGGCCTTGCTTTCTTCTTTAGTTGATGTATTAATGGATGATCAAGTCATGGAAAAAGTATTGGCGTGTGAAGATGTTGATGCTCTTAAGGAGTTATTACAACTATGAAGCATGAAAATGTAACATTACAAGTTAATGGATTTAATGTTGATGCTATGTTTTCACTAGATAATCGCGACAATTTGTTTATTCCTCTTTTAAAGCATTTGAAACACTTGAAGAGTTTAAAACAAGATCGGCTTGTAGCTTTTATCGCTGCTCCTCCAGGAGTAGGTAAATCAACTTTATCCGCTTATCTTGAAAGGTTATCAAAAGCAACACCTGATCTAACTCCCGTTCAAGTTTTAGGTCTTGATGGATTTCACCATAAGAGTGATTATTTAAAAAGCAATTATTTGAAAACTGATGCTAAATGCATCCTACTAAATGATGTTAAAGGTTGTCCGGAAACCTTTGATATAGATAAATTTTTATCTTACTTAAGTCAAATCAACAACGATCAAGTGATGTGGCCAATCTATGATCGAACCAAACACGATGTCATTGACAATCAAATTAAAATTAAAGAAGACATTGTGATTGTGGAGGGGAACTGGTTACTTCTTGATGAGCATAAATGGAGAGATGCTCGTCAATATGCTGATTTCACCATCTTTGTTGAAGCACTTGAAGCTGATTTAAAGAATCGTCTTGTCGAAAGAAAGATAACAGGTGGAAAAAGCAAAGAAGAAGCAGAAGAATTTTATGAGCGTAGTGATAAAAAGAATATCGTAAGAGTATTAAAACATAGGTTGTATTCTAATATGACACTACAGCTTACCAAAAACAAAGACTACATAAAAAAGGAGAAATGAAATGACAGTTAACAGAGCAAAAGTACAAGCTTTTGGTGGATTTTTAACAGCAATGGTCATTCCTAATATGGGCGCATTTATTGCCTGGGGATTTATCACTGCATTGTTTATTCCAACTGGATGGCTACCTAATGAAAATTATGCCTCTATCGTTGGACCAATGATTAACTATGTCTTACCACTATTATTAGCATACACAGGAGGTCGCTTAGTTGCTGGAGATCGTGGAGCTGTTATCGGTGTAATCGGAACAATAGGTCTGATTGTCGGTGCTGAGATTCCAATGTTTTTAGGAGCTATGGTCATGGGACCATTAAGCGCGTTTGTGATTAAGAAATTCGATCAACTTATTGAAGGAAAAATACCGACAGGATTTGAGATGGTTGTTAACAACTTCTCACTTGGTATTATCGGTTTATTATTATGTTTAGCTTCATTCTCGGTTGTAGGACCAGTTATTGAAAGTGCCAACACATTAGTAACAGTATTAATTGAAAACTTAGTTCAAACAGGTTTCTTACCAATTTTATCTTTGGTTAATGAACCAGCAAAAGTATTATTCTTAAACAACGTTATTGACCAAGGTATTTATTACCCATTAGGTATGCAACAAGCCTTAAATGCTGGGAAATCCATTTACTTTATGGTTGCTTCAAACCCAGGTGCAGGATTAGGTTTATTATTAGCTTTCTCATTATTTGGTAAAGGAATGTCTAAAAAATCAGCACCAGGTGCAATTATTATCCACTTCTTAGGTGGTATTCATGAGATTTACTTCCCATATGTATTAATGAGACCAATCATGATTCTTCCTATGATTGCAGGTTCTGCAACAGGTATCTTAACATTTAGTTTATTTAATGCAGGGTTAGTTGCAGGACCAAGTCCAGGATCAATCTTCGCTTACATGGCATTAACACCTAGAGGAAACTTTATTGGAGTTATCGCTGGAGTATTAGCAGCAACTACAGTTAGTTTCTTACTTGCCTCCTTTATTCTTAAAACATCAAAAGGCCCTTCAGATGAAGAACTAGAAGAAGCTTCTGTAGCCTCAAAGAAAATGAAAGAAGAAGGAAAGAATATTTATAAACCGATTACTAGTTCTCAAACAGTGAATACAATCGTGTTTGCTTGTGATGCTGGTTTAGGTAGCAGTGCATTAGGTGCTAACGCATTTAAAAAGCGTTTAGAAAAAGCGGGTGTTCAAAAGCAAGTTACTAATGCAGCTATTGAAAAAGTACCTTCAGAAACCGATGTTATTGTAACTCATAAAAGTTTAGTAGAGAGAACACGACTTAAATATCCAAACACAAGAATTGTACAAATTGACAATTTCATGAATGATCCACAACTTGAAGAGTTGTACTTAGAATTAGTTTCATAAAAAGGAGAGTTAACTATGCAAACAAAAGCAGCAGTCATTGGTGGCAAAAGCAATGTATTTCTTAGAGAGTTTGAACTTCCACCAATAGGCAAGGATGAATTATTAGTCAAGATTATTTCTAATAGTATTTGTTTATCTACCTACAAAGCAGCAATACTAGGTGAGGATCACAAACGTGTACCAAGCGATATCAAAGAAAACCCAGTAATGACTGGCCATGAGTTTGCAGGAGTTATCGTTGAGGTGGGGGAAGAATTACAGGATCAATTTTCTGTCAATCAGAAGTTTGTATTACAACCTGCCATGGGTCTTGAATCAGGATACTCATCAGGCTATAGTTATCCAACATTTGGAGGTAATGCAACGTATTGCATTATACCTAAAATTGCGATTGATTTAGATGGTGTATTGCCTTATCATTCATCATACTTCGCCAATGCATCCTTAAGTGAACCTATGTCATGCATCATTGGTGCATACCATGCGTCATTCCATACTACTCCTTATGTTTATGAACACAAAATGGGAATTAAGCCAAATGGAAATCTAGCACTCTTAGGATGTGCAGGTCCAATGGGTATTGGTGCTATTGATTATGCTATCAATGGCCCATACAAACCAAAATTAGTGGTGGTGACTGATATTGATGAACAACGTTTAGAAAGAGCTAAAAAACTTCTTACAGTAGAAGATGCCAAATCGAAAGGAATTGAGTTACACTATGTGAATACTCGTAGTAGTGATTCTACTCAAACACTTATCGATTTATCGAATAATGAGAAGTATGATGATGTGTTTGTGTATGCAGCTAGTGCACCACTACTTGAACAAGCTGATGACATTTTAGGTAACGATGGTTGTTTAAACTTCTTTGCAGGACCAACAGACAAAGATTTCAAAGTTCCTGTTAATTATTACAACGTTCATTACAGCAGCACTCACATTATTGGAACTTCAGGTGGTTCAACCGACGACATGAAAGAATCGTTAGAATTGTCATCACAGGGTAAGTTAAACCCATCGTATATGATTACTCATATTGGTGGTCTTAATGTAGTGCCTGATACTATCTTAAACTTACCAAACATTCCAGGAGGGAAAAAGATGATATACCCTCACATCGAAATGGATTTAGTTGCGATTGAAGATTTTGAAAAGCTAGCAAGTGACAATGAATTGTTTGCCAAGTTAGCAAAGATTTGCAAAGCTAACAACGATGTGTGGTGTGAAGAAGCTGAAAAAGCGTTATTGGATCACTATCAAGTTTCTTACTAATAAATTGTTTCTAAAAGGCAGCTCAGCTGTCTTTTTTTTTGTTTAATTTAATTCTGAGTATTCAAGCCTAAAGAAAAGATTTCCTATTGCTAGAAACACAAAGTTATCTGTGTTGTAACAATAAAGAAATCTTTTTTTGCTTATTTCATATACAAAACCGTTCTATTCTACTACTTCTTTTTTGTTTTTTACAAATAATGTAACTCCACCAGCTAGCAGAGCAGCTATTAATGCTAAAATCCACCATAGGTAACTAATTGAGCCTGTATCATTATCTTCGATTACAGGATCATCGGTTGAGCTTGATGGTGCAGGTTTGGGCGCAAAGACACTAAATGCAGAGAACTTATCACTCCTAAGTATAAATGCACCTTCTTTTGTCTCAACTACCATCTCTTCTAAAATACCATTGTGAATTGTAATGGCTTGTAAGTTTCCTTGATTCATTAAATAATCAGGAATTGCTTTTCTCAACATTACAGGTCGGACAATAATTGGTTCTACACTTAATCCATCAATAGTTTGAGCAAAAGTCGCATCAAAACTATAGAACAACGTATCATCATAGTTTCGACTACTAATAAAACTATCGATTTGTTGTTTATCTGTATCAAGTAGTTCACTTACTATTTTAACATTGATGACTACCTGTTTTTTATCAAGTAAGCTTTGTAAATCACTTGCCAAAATAAATCCTACAGCCTTATCAATTAAGTTATCACCATTATCAAAGTTGTATGTTAGATTGTCTGCAAATACCCTTAGATACACTTCTTCAAGTCTTTCAGACTGCTCATCATTGAAGTAAAGTAGAAGATCCATATTATCTACTAAAGTTGTCAACAAATCTAACCATTGTTCATCCGTTAACTCAACATCTCCATTTAGAGCATTGACTAACTGATTATAGAAGTTTTGTTGAGCATCATCAAGTGGTTGTGGTGCAGCGTATTGAGCTGACACAGTAACCATGGTAGAAGCAACAAAATCATTTACTAAGAAGTTTATCTTTGTTGTACCAACTCCCACAGCTTTAACAAGACCTTTTCCATCTACTACAGCAACACTTTCATCATCACTACTCCAAGATTGTGAAACACTCTCTGTGTAATTAATTGGCAATATCACACCATCTAATTGAGCTGTTTGACCAACTTTTAGGCTGATAGTGCTTTGTAAAATGTCGATACTTGTTACTTCAATAATCTCTTCTTCTTCAACTTCATTAGTTACAAGTGTACCGATATAGTATTTACCATCAATAACAACCAATGCTTTAACATCGTCCCCGTCCATCCCTAATAATGTAACACTGTCATACTTATCACTTAAATCTCCAACAACTTGTCCTTGTTCATTTAAGATGTCTAAGACAAAGTCGTCGTCTTCATTAGCTGATACCTTAGTAAAGAACATATTGAATAACGACTCATCTTCGTCTTGTTCTTGTGTAGATTGGCGTTGGCCACTTTGTCCAATAGCATATCCACCTACATACTCTCCTAAACTATCATATTTATTTTCAAATGGTACAAGATATTCTAAATCGGTGTTCATTACTGCATATTGGTAAGCATTAAACAGTTCATTGTACTTTTCTAAATACCAATAAGTACCATCAAAACGAATTGAACTATGACCAAAGTCAATATGCGGTTCTAAATCTTTGGTAAATACAGCATAGTCAGAGTACTCTCCAAATTCAGTGAATTCTTTACTTTCAATAATAAAGTAATCATCGAGCATCTCAATTGAACTTACATACACTTCTAGCTCGTCCAAGTTAATATTAATCTCTTGATTTGTTACTGCGTTACGAATAATCCAAGATCCATTTGTTGCACGCATGTAATAATTTCCATCTAAAAAGTACACATCATGGTATTTTGGCTCAACAACTTCACCTTGTTTATCAATTAAACCAACACGATAATACCAATCCGTTTCCGTCATATTTTCAATAATAACCTTAATATGATTGTTTTTATCAAAGATAGGTGGATCACTATGATCACGTGAGTATTCTGTTGGTTCAAAACGGGAATATTTTGGCTCAACAACAACCCCACTATCAAGACTCACTAAGCCTGCATTGATTCTATTATAAATAATGAATTCCTCTTCATAATACTCATCAAAATATTTGATTTCCTTAATTTCTCCAAACGTTGCATAGTTTTGGCTATTAGGTTCTGAAATATACCCATAGATTGGCTCTAACAAATACTCGCCATTTTTTCTAATTATGCCATATGAACTGTCATAATCTATATTTTGCCAACACTCTTCAACCATTTCCTCTCCATTAAAGATTTCTAAACAATGCGTTTGTATGCTTTTTACACCATTTATCTTTCTAACAACATACGCATTACTTGTTGAGTTATCATGATAGTTTATGTGCTCAAATTGAGGTTCTACCAATGTTTTTGATTTTAGATCGTAAAACCCCGTTAACATAACGTCAACTTCCTCATTTTCACTGGTTGTCATTATTTCTCTATTGCTGAGGATCAACCATTCCATATCAAAGTTGTATTGTGTTTGATGATAGCTGTTTTCAAATATTGATTCAAAGTTTGCATCTACCACAAGTGACTCCTCATGGATAATAGTGTGATGTTCATCAATTATTTGAGAGTTGAAAATATACAAGTTCCATTCTTTAATGTACTCAATAAAATTATACTTTGGCTCAACAACCAAAACTCCTCGTTGATTTGAAATTCCAGTAAGTTCTTGACTTCCATCCGAAATCGTAACTTTAAAATATTGCTCATTGTTCTCAAAAACCTCTATAGAATTGTAGTCACCAAATGGAACAACTTCTTCAAAATCATCACTATATAATGCTAAACTAGTTTTTAAAATGTATTCGATACCATCAATTTCTACAACTCGATTATCTCCATATTGTTGAGCATTTTCAGTAGAAAATTCTTCATCAGTTACTTCCACTCGATTAACATGATAGAAACTATCGTTGTTATGGAGTTTATTTATTAAAACTATATTCGAATCAAAAACTAATTTTCTAGTTGCTAAATGGAAAATGTTGGTAGTTCCAAGCTGATGAGACTCCCATTGTTGTTCAGCATCATCAAAGTAGTACTGCTTGTATACATTATTTTTATTCACTCGTACAAAACCGTTTTTATCAATGGCAATCTCTCTGCTATCATAATCTAACTCAATTTGATAATCTTTTGGTAAAATAACATTTCCTTGGATATCAAAAAGACCACCTAAACTCACTTGATTCCCTAAATCATCCTCATACCAACCCCACGGAATAATAAGTTGATTCTTTTTATCAAGCTCGAAACTATTGTATTTCTCTAAATGAGAAATGACAGTATCACCCTTACTGTTTATTATCCCAACATATGATTGATCACTTTCTAGATCATACACTTGATATCTAAACAACTCAGTATTCTCAATTTTTTCTAAATAAAACTCTCCCAAGTATTTAAATTCATGTTCATCTAAATAGAAAGATACACTAGTGTTAGTATTGTCCTTTAGATCAATTGCATATGTTCTTAAGAACTTTTCATCATGAAGTTCAACATGATTGAAAGTTACTTCATCTCCATTAGCATCACGAAGCAGAATATCACCACTTCTTGAATACAAGCTATTATTATTTTCTCCGTTTTCGATAATAAAGTAATCCTTATATGCATAAACCCCTTGATGAATTGGTGATATTATAATATTTCCATTTCCATCAATTACCCCCACTCTTGAATCACTTTCACTGTTTTGTACACGAACTAAATAAAAGCCATCTGTTGATGTAGCATCATCATCAGGGCTAAACTCATACACATCCTGTACATCGTAGCTGATACTATCAATAGTTACACTTTCAAAAACACTAAACTTTGATCCTTCATCATTATCTAGATTAACTAAAATCGCTCTATTTCTCCACTGCCCATCATTCTCGTATCTTTGTAAATAAAGTGTATCACTAACCACACGAACATTATCAAACGTAGTAAAAATTTCATCAACTTCTAAATAGTTTATGACTTCATTATCTATTGACTCAATATACTTAACTACAGTTAATACACCACTCTCATCATCATTGTTATTAAATGAAACAAATCGTCCAACAACCTCTGCTGCTGCATCAATCTGTAAAGGCCCTTCTGTTTCACTTATAACAAATTTCTCAGTAGTACCACCACTTTCTTTACTATAGGTAATATACCCACCTAAATAATCAGAAACATGAATTGCATTCTTTAAATTTTCGTTAATGTGTGTCAGCATCTGATTATCTTTTATAAATAGATACTCACTATCACTATTTTTTAATTTAGTAGGTTTATTTTTCTCAAATCTCACATACTCGCTATAAGGACCATATGTTGTTAATTCACCCATGTTGTCTAAATAATGATAATAACTCTCATAAATATAATTATCATCTATAGTATTCCAATTAAATGAAGTAAAAACATGATTACCTTGTCCATCATAATCATAATATGGATTCACCTGATTTGCTTCTACAATAACTCTTCCATTTCTATCTATGATTCCTTCTACAGAATATTCGCTTTCGTTTAAGTAATATTTCGAAAATCCATAGTCATTAAATAGTGTAAACCAACTCGCATTTAAAAATCTAAGTACCCCATCATAAATAAATCCTTGTCGCTTGCTTGCAACTTCATAAGATCCATATAACATATCATCATAAAAAACAACACTAAGATCTTTGACACTATCCAGCACTCTTTTATTAAGTTGCATATCCATGACTAATGAATTAAATGTGCCATTGTCACTGTTATACGTTTGAACAAATAAGTATTTACCTTGTGAGTAAGACCATGTATCTTTAAGATTATTAACAATATATCTATCGCTTTCAGATAGTATTGTTGAGCTAACATCTTTAATATTTATTACTGTTGTAAAGTTTGTGTCATTTATCCAATTGTTTAATGTTAACATATCATCTTCAATATATGCCCAACCGTCATAATCATTTTCCAACAAGTAAAAATATGCATCTGAACCATTTACTGTGGATTTTCTAAATATGTTCTTTTTATTATTTGATAAATGCAATTCATATGTACTCGTGTCAAGATAATTTATCCATGATACATTCTTACCTTCAAATAAGTTGTTTGTATGTGTTGAATCATTTTTTTCAAACGCTTCTAAACTACACGAAAAATCATCGTTATTACAATTATGTCTAAATACCAAATTTGGTATGCTACGTATTTCAAATGTACTTTGATTATTCCAATCATCACGCATCACAACGGTTTGTGTCTCAAGATTATACTCTAGCATTCTCCAATTGTTATGGCTTTGAGCATATTCTATCGTTGCGTTTCTACGATTATACCAAGCATACGGTACATCACTAGCAATCGTCTCATACTCATAAACTCCATCAATAATTTCACCTACATATATATTTGCACTTGAGCTTTTTTCAGGATTATTTTCAAACCACTCATAGGTTAATATGTACGTTAAATCATTATAAGTAAATACTTCTTGAATATTACTAATTCCATCAATATTGATAATGTTTAACTCTGAATCCGTTAACCAACGAGTATCAAAACCATATCCTCCAGCACCTAAACCTAGCTCTTCACTTAAATCAATATAGACCGATGCATTAACCATGTAAAGATTCTCTGATAATTCATTTATCCAAAACCAGTTAACCTTAGAATTACTTAACTCAGTTGGTAATTCTGCTTTTTTAATTATATTATCTTTCGTTGTAAACAGTTCAGCGTAATAATTGTGTTGTTCTTCTGATAAGTCTACATAATGAAGAACAGCATAATTGTTCTCAAATAGGTTTGGTAACCAAGAATATTTAGGTTCAATAATTATCTCACCTGTTCTTTTAGAAACTAACCCTGATGTATACTGATAATCATGTTCAATATATACTTCATAATAGTTTTCATCATAATCATTTATTTGATTATAGATAACATCTAATACAAGTTCACCTTTAGTGTTAATGAGGCCATATTTTATTATTGGATGTTCAATTATATATCCATCCCATTCCTCACTAAACACACCTACTTGCTTAGAAACTTTCGCAAGACCATATTGAGTAAACCGGTCAATACTATCAAATAAGCTTGATAAATCCTCTTGTCCCTCATCAATCACAATATCCACTAAATTATTAGAACCTTGCTCTTGTGATTGTACTAGTCGTAAATTATGCGCACTATTTGCACACAGCAAAAAAACCGAAACTAATACAAAAAATCTTCTTAATGCATGTTTCATACAAATTCCCCTACCCATCATTATTATATGATGGTCCTTTATTTTGTTAGTTTAATTATAGTAAACACCATTGTCAAAAATCAATATATTTTAACTATTTGTTCTTTATTTAATAGTAAAAGCACACAGATAGTGTGCTTTATTTGTTAATTTACATTCATTTTTAACGAAGCATAGATAAAGGCATCAAGTTCACCATCCATCACTTTATTTACATTACCCTCTTCTACTTGAGTACGTAGATCTTTGACTAATGTGTATGGCGCAAACACATACGACCGGATTTGACTTCCCCACTCAATGGCTTTTTGTTCTCCTTTAATGTCTGCTAGCTTTTCATTTTGTTTTTCAATTTCAATTTGATACAACTTACTCTTTAACATGTTCATAGCTTTTTCTCTGTTTTTTAGCTGTGAACGCTCTGCTTGACAGGTCACCGCAATATTTGTAGGAATATGTGTAATTCTAACAGCGGAGTCTGTTTTGTTAACGTGTTGCCCACCAGCACCACTAGCACGCATTGTTTCTACTTCAATGTCACTATCATTAATCTCTATCGTAATTTCATTATCAAACTGCGGCATTACATCCACTGACGCGAAAGAAGTATGTCTTCTACCAGAAGCATCAAAAGGCGAAATACGAACTAAACGATGAACCCCTTTTTCAGTCTTTAAATAACCGTAGGCCATATGTCCTTCAACTAAAAATGATACTGATTTAATTCCTGCCTCTTCACCTTCTAAAAAGTGTAGCACGCTAACTTTATAACCTTTTTTCTCAGCCCAACGTGTATACATACGATAAAGCATGGAAACCCAATCTTGGCTTTCCGTACCACCGGCTCCTGGATGTAATTCCACAATCGCACTACTTTTGTCATAGTCATGACTAAGTAGTACATTGACTTCAAACTCATCAAACATCTTTATCATTGTTTGATATTCTTCTTCAACCATTTCTTTCATTTCTTGATCAAATGCTTCTTTTAATAGATCAACGGTCTCTTTAAGGCTATCAAAGGATGCTTTCAATGTGTCGTATGTATCCACTATACTCTTTAGTTGATTATTTTTTACAATAAGCTTATTGGCTTTTTGATTATCATCCCAAAAATCAGAGGCACTCATTTGATCTTCAATATTTTTTACTTCTTCTTTTTTAGCAGCTACGTCAAAGAGAGTCTCCAAGCTGGTTAAGCTTATGTACTACATTTTCAATGTTTTGTTTTAGTTCATATAACTCCATAATGTCCCTCTATTTCTTTTCAATCTTCACATTAATACAATAAGTTACTGTTTCTTGTGATATACGATGCATCATCTCTTCAAACATTTCAAAGCCTTCACTAACATATGCTTGAAGAGGATTATTTTGTGCATAAGAACGTAGATGTATACCTTCTCTTAATTTGCTCATCGTATCAATATGTTCAACCCATGCTCTATCAATAATTCGAAGCACTAAGTTTTTCTCTATTGGTAGTATTTGTGAACGAAACTCGTCAATCTTATTATCATAATATGTCCATACGGCATCGGTCGCTATCTTCTCAATATCTGTAAGCGACTGATTTGCTAACTGTGCTTTTGTTAAGTTAGCATCTTCAAATCCCATTTTATGTAGCGCTTCTAGCACACCATCAATATCCACAACAGGTTCTTTTGGTGTTCTATCGGTATAAGATGATACAATGTTTAACACAACACGATCAAACATGTCTTTTACAATTGAATGAACATCTGTGTTTTCTAATAAGAAGTTGCGTTGTTCATAAATAATTTCACGTTGTTGACGAAGGACATCATCGTATTCAAGCAATGTTTTACGAACATCAAAGTTAACACCTTCCACTCGTTTTTGTGCAGAAGAAATAGAACGGGTAATAATCTTTGATTCAATAGGAACATCGCCTAATGTTTTAAAGACGCCTTCCATTCTTTCTGATCCAAAGCGAACCATCAGTTCATCTTGTACAGAAACATAAAAACGGGAATACCCTGGATCTCCTTGACGTCCAGAACGTCCACGTAACTGATTATCAATACGACGTGATTCATGTCTTTCAGAACCTAAAACAGCTAAACCACCCAATTCACGTACACCTTCGCCAAGTTTAATATCGGTACCACGACCAGCCATGTTAGTGGCAATAGTCACAGACCCTTTCTGTCCTGCTTTAGCAATAATGTCAGCTTCACGAGCATGGTTTTTTGCATTTAGTATTTCATGTTTAATTTTACGTTGACTAAACATTTTACTTAAAAATTCACTTGTTTCAACTGCAATCGTACCTACAAGTACAGGTTGACCTTTTTCGTGTAGTTCTTTAACTTCACTAACCAAAGCTTCATATTTTGCTTTTTTAGTCCCAAAGACTGCATCCGATAAATCTTGTCGAATAACTGGTTTGTTTGTTGGAATCTCGACCACTCTCATGTTGTATATACTTAAGAATTCTTCTTCCTCTGTTTTTGCGGTACCAGTCATACCTGAAAGTTTCGAGTAAAGTCTAAAGAAATTTTGATAAGTGATGGTTGCCATTGTTGTTGTTTCTTGTTTAATTGGTACATTTTCTTTTGCTTCGATCGCTTGATGCAAACCATCTGAGTAAGCACGACCTGGCATTAAACGACCTGTAAACTGATCCACAATAACGATTTGTCGTTCTTGCACGACATATTCGATATCTTTAATCATGATGTAGTTTGCTTTTAATGCTTGATGCAAATGATGTACTAAATGTGTATGTTTAAGATCGTATAGGTTATTAACACCAAATGTCTTTTCTGCTTTCGCTACACCTTGTTCACTAAGTTGAACTGTTCTTGCTTTAACATCAATTTCATAGTCTTCACCTTCGACAAGCTTTTTAACAAAACGATCACTTTGTTGATAAAGGTTAGCTGTTTGCTTTTGACCACCAGAAATAATAAGTGGTGTTCTTGATTCATCAATTAAAATGGAGTCAACCTCATCCACAATGGCAAACTCTAAGTTACGCAACACACGCTCTTTGACATCCGTTACCATGTTATCACGTAAATAGTCAAATCCAATTTCAGCGTTGGTTGTGTATGTGATGTCACACTCAAAGGATTTACGTTTCAATGATGCAGATTTTGAACGCACATTAACATCCACGGTTAAACCTAAAAACTTATGAATTTGTCCCATCCACTCTGCATCACGTTGTGCTAAATATTCATTGACAGTAACAACATGCACACCTTTTCCAGTAAGTGCATTTAAGTATACAGGTAACACTGAAGTTAAGGTTTTACCTTCTCCCGTTTTCATCTCAGCGATATCACCTTGATGTAAAACAATAGCACCCATGATTTGAACAAAATATGGATACTCACCAATGACACGTAGTGCTGCTTCACGTGCAACGGCAAAAGCATCAAACATGATGTCATCTAAACTTTCATTTTCTAATCGCTTTTTCAATATATCTGTTTGAGCCTTTAGCTCATCATCAGACATTGCTTTGTACTTATCTTTTAAATCATCGACTTGTTGTGCCAACTTTTCAATTTCACGTATTCTCTTTTTATCGAAATTAAAAATTGACGATAATAAATTTGCCATATACTTCCTCCATGCATTATTTTATCATAAAAATAAAAGGTTGGGATTTCCAACCTTTTATTGATTATAGCTTAACAATATTATGTGCTTGAAGACCACGTTCACCATTAACCAATTCGAACTCAACTTCTGCATCTTCTTCAATGGTTTTGTATCCTTCCATCACTAGTTGTGAGTAGTGGAAGAAAACATCGCGATCGTCTTCTAACTTGATGAAGCCGTATCCTTTTTCTTTGTTGAACTTTTTAACTTTTCCTTGCATTAAATAATACTATTCCTTTCTGTAGTCTACTACTATTTCATTATACATACAATTTTGATGTGTTGCAAATATAATCACAAAAAATCCACTCTTTCATATGCTTTTGGTTGGGTTATTCTATTATATGAAATGGATTTAATTGTTCCTAATGCGATGATGAATTGTTTGCAGCAGCAGCTTTACTCATGGCAATGTCAATGGCTAACACGATACCTAAGATTGCTAATGTATCTTTGGGATCGACTATATCGACTTCATAATAATCACTCAACGATAACCATGCCTTTTCAATTGTAGCGATAGTGCCATTTTCATTAAAGATACGATATTGATGTGCCCAAAAGTTTCCTTCAACTTCCCAGTTTAACGAAGTTATTTCATATTTTTGAGTAAAAAATGCAAACCTCTTCTTCACTAAAAAAGATGACTGATTTTTCATGTGAACATCAATGTGTGGAAAAAAGTGCCACAATTGTTCTTTTAGAAAGAGCACTTCTTGATTATCATTATCCGTAATCGTAAGTTGCTTTGCAATAGTAAAAAACTTACCATGTCCAAAATAAATATCTTCTAAGTGTTCATTTTTGATAGTGAATTTATCGACAATAGAAAACAGTTTTTGTCGTATATATAGTTTCATAATTCTCCTTTTTTGGTGTATGTATATGAATAACACAGTGTATAAGTTATCATCAATCCCTTAATATGATACAATAATTAAGTAAAAACATAAAGAAAGGATTGCCTTATGAAGAAAAAACATGTACTTGCTACAATAGGTGCTTTAACTGCTCTAACAGCCACAACGGCAGTAGCCTATTCAGCAAACTTACTAAACAAAAAAATGAAGCCTTATAATAAGAAATACAAGTTCACTGGTGATAAAGTTATAATTACTGATGAGTTTGAGACAGAATCATTGGCTGCTAGTTTTGGAGGTTTAGCCATTGATTTTAGAAACGCTACCTTAAAAGATAATCTTGGTACGTTAAAGATTTTCGCTCATTTTTCTGGAATAGACATTATTGTTCCTGATAATTGGGTTGTTAAAACCATTGGTACCGTAAAAAATGCTGGTGTAAGCAATCAAGCTGAGGAAGAAACGACAGATAATCAACCAACACTCATTGTAAAACACGATTTGCATTTTGCGGGATTAAGCATTAGAAGAGCATCATTAACGCAAGAAATAAATGATGACATTAAAGATCAAGCTGAGGATGTTTTGGATAACGCTGAAAGCTTTGTGGAAGAACTAAAAGACTAAATCAGCCAAAAGCTGATTTTTTGTTTTTCTTTGGTGAATATTTCATAAATTAAGTGTACTTTTTTCTTGGAAACGCAAGACAAACAATACTTTTTGTAGTACAATAATCACGTCCTTCGTAGTTTCCCCCCACCCATAGGCTTTTGCCTAATCTACGAAGGGCACAAAAAAGCACATCGTTGGATGTGTTTTTTTATTGCTTTAAAATTCTTGTCGCATTAAATACAGCTAAGATTGCAACCCCTACATCGGCAAACACAGCTTCCCAAAGCGTAGCTAATCCTAACGCTCCAAAAAAAAGAAAAAGCAATTTAACTCCCATAGCCATAACTATGTTTTGCATAACTATTTTGCGAGTTTTACGTGCAATAGCAATAACCTCTGCAATTTTAGATGGTTCATCATTCACAATAATAATATCCGCTGATTCAATGGCAATGTCACTTCCAAGACCACCCATGGCTATTCCAACATCTACATTTGCAAGTGTTGCTGCATCGTTAATTCCATCCCCAACATACGCAACCTTTTTTAAAGAAGGTTGTCTAGCAATGACTTCATTTACAATATCTAGTTTTTGATGTGGTAATAGTTGTCCATAGCTATTGTTTAATCCTAACTTGTTTTGAATAGCATCCACAATTGGCTGTTTATCACCAGATAAAATTAGCAAATTATGAATATCTTGTTTTCTTAATTGTTCAATCGCGAAGGCACTATCTTCTTTTAGTCGATCAGCCATAACAATTTCACCAATACATTGTTGATCAACGACGACATAAATACTTGTGAATCTTTCATTTGAAAAAGGCACACTAACTTCAAACTCTTGAAGTAAACGCTCACTACCAACAATAACTTGTTGGTTGTTTACGGTTGCTTTTAATCCAAATCCAGCAAGCTCCTTAATTTCTTTTGCTTGAAGTTGGTTTTTTGCACTCATTGAACGAGTAATTGATTTTGCAATTGGATGATTAGAATGTTTCTCAACAGCAACTGCAATATCGATAACTTCTTGTTCACTATAGCCAAAGAATGCTTTTACTTTTTCAACTTCAAAGATTCCTTTAGTTAATGTTCCAGTTTTATCAAATAAAATCGTATCCACATTATACAATGTCTCTAAATATTGAGCCCCTTTAATAAGAATTCCTTTTTTTGAAGCTACACCAATAGCGGAAAAATAACTCAACGGTATTGAAATAACTAGTGCACAAGGACAAGATATTACTAAAAAGACCAAACTACGATACAACCACACATTTGATGGCTCTAAGAAAAATACAACAGGAATTATCCATAATAAAAACGCTAACAATACCACAATTGGGGTATACACTTTTGCAAACTTTGTAATGAATTTTTCTGTCTTTGCTTTTTTTAAAGACGCCCCTTCAACTAGCTCAATCATCTTTGAAATTGCAGATTGATCATATGTTTTTGTTACTAAAATTTTAATTGGTGACATTAAGTTTAGTGAACCAGCATATACTTCATCCTTTATCATGACATCCACAGGTTGTGATTCACCCGTTAAACTTGAGACATCAAGTGAAGTAGCTCCTTCTACAATATATCCATCGACAGGAATATTATCTCCTGCTTTAACATACACAATATCTCCTACACTCACTTTTGTTGGATGAACATTTACATGCAAGTCATCCTTAATGATTGTGGCTTGTTGTGGTGCAATTTCTAATAAATCCACAATAGATTGTCTAGATTTTGCAACTGAACGATTTTGGAAAAATTCACCTACTTTATAAAACAACATAACTGTGATAGCTTCAGGGTACTCATTAATTGCAAAAGCACCTAATGTTGCAACACTCATTAAAAAGTTTTCATCAAACCATTGAAAGCTAATGGTGTTTCTAAAGGCTTTGTATAAAATATCATACCCACTAAAAACATAAGCAGCGACAAATAAATAAAGTTGAATCGTTGGTTCAGATACAAAAAGAGCTATAAAAAAAAGCAACCCACCAACCATCATCATTTTATTTGAAATACTTAAAAATTGCTCAGATTCAAACGATGGTTTACTGTTAGAAAACAGCACATCTGGTTCAATGTCTTTTACGATTTGCTTAGCCTTTTTTTCAATTTGAGTTTCTTTTTGAGAATTATCAAACTCAAGTATTAAAGTGCTTGCCGCAAAATCAACATGAGATAAAGTTACACCATCAAGTTGTGCAACCTTATCTTGTATTTTAACTGCACAGTTAGCACAGTTTAATCCTTGTAAATAATACTTCTTCTTCAATGCGTTACTCCTTTATATGTTTTAATGATTGGTTTATAATGGTACGGATATGATCATCCTTTAAAAAATAATAAACGACTTTTCCTTGTTTATCATAGTCAACTAAATGAACAGTTTTCAATACTTTTAACTGGTGAGAAATAGCTGATTGTGTCATGTTTAACAAAGCCGCAATATCACACACACACATTTTAGACACAAATAGTGCATGTAAGATTTTTAGTCTTGTGGGGTCTTTTAATGCCGAATAGAAGTTTGACAACATATCGATATCACTTTTCTTTGGTATTTGCTTTTTAACTTCATCAACAATATCATGATGAATGATTTGACAATCACATTTTGTAGGTGTTTTCATAACTTTCCTCAATTTAATATATGAGCACATATTCATATATATTGTATCAAATTACCACCTTATGTCAACAACACTTATCACTAAAAAATCTTAAAAGATTATTAAACGATTATTTAGTATAATGAATGTATGATTAGGAAAAGAGGATTAATTTATGAATGACTATTTACAAATTAAACCAGAAGTTTTGGAAGCACTAAACACCAACAAAGCAGTTGTTGCTTTAGAGTCAACGATTATATCTCATGGGTTTAATTATCCTGAAAACTTAGAAACTGCCAAAGCTTGCGAAGATATCATTTACAAAGAAGGTGCTATACCAGCCACCATCGGTATTCGTAATGGAAAAATATTAGTTGGGATGAACCAAGATGACCTTGAATATTTCGCAACAAACAAATCCATTACAAAAGTTAGCAGACGAGATGTCATTTCAACCTTAGCTACAAAACAAGATGGAGCTACCACTGTTGCGACAACCATGATGTTTGCAGCAATGGCAAACATCAAATTGTTTGCGACTGGTGGCATTGGTGGTGTACACAAACATGGAGAAACAACCATGGATGTGTCCGCTGATTTACTTGAACTTGCTCAAACCAATGTGAATGTTGTTTGCTCAGGAGCCAAATCTATTTTAGATCTTGAAAAAACCAAAGAAGTGCTAGAAACACATGGTGTTTCTATATTAGGCTATCAAACCACTGCCTTCCCGGATTTTTACACAAGGGATAGTGGACTTCTTGTTGATTACATGGCAAAAGATGCACAAGAAATAGCAGAAATTATTCTTACTAAAGATAAACTAAAAATCACCAATGGAACGCTCATAGCAAACCCTATACCAGAGGAGTTTGAAATGGATCCTGACTTTATTCGCACAAAAATAAAAGAAGCCATTGCTTCTTCCATTAAAGAAAATATTAAAGGTAAAGATGTTACTCCTTATTTACTTGCTTACTTACATAAACATACTGATGGCAAATCAGTGATTGCTAATAAAGCATTAGTTATAAATAATGCACAGGTAGCCGCAAAAATTGCGGTAGCTTTAACTAAACTTCGTTAATTATCAATATCTATTTTAAGTTGATAATCTTTTACTTTATTCTTTTTTAATAGTGCATGATAAAACAGTTGTACAACGATAATGGGTAAAACAAACAAGACAAGGATAACTCCAAGAATTGATGTTGTAGTAAACCCCATGGTTGTAAATATCATTAATGGTCCAACTAAACCACTCGTGCCCATTCCTGCACCTTCAGGATTGCTTGATAGTTGAAAAATAATCGTCCCAATTGGTGCAATAAGTACTGAAGCTAACATTGGAGGTACAATTAGCCAAGGATTTAGTAGTATGTTTTTAATTTGCAACATAGACGTACCTAAACCAACAGCAATCGTAGAACCAAGTGAGTTTACTTTTCTTCCCATACTAGCAAAACCAACCATTTGCACACAACACCCAACTGTTGCAGCACCAGCTGCAAGTCCACTTAGTTGAAGCATAATGGAAATTGCCGCACTTGATAATGGTGATGTTAGTAGCACTCCCATAATCAATGCTATCGACATACTCATGATTAGTGGATGAGTCGTCGTCGTTTCATTAACAAGCATTCCAATCCCTTGCATTATGTATCCAGCATATTGTCCAAGGGTTATTGCTGAAACATATCCTGTAACAAGCACTACAAATGGTACCAACAATATTCTTAATGGGTTGTTTTTCGATAACAACGATCCTGCTTCAATAGCAATAACGGTAGATAAATAACCTCCAATAGGACCTCCGCTAGCATACCCCAAAAGACCAACCACACTGCTGGCTCCAATAATAAGTAAGTTTTTGCTCATTTTATATGCAATCGCAACCGCTATCGCAGGACCTACCATGCTTTTTGCCGCAACACCAATTGCAACTAATGGCTCACTTACAAAGGATACTACACTTATATCAACAATAGCATTTCCAATGTTTTCTAATATTACTCCAATAATAAGTGTTGAAAACAACCCAATAGACATGGCTGATAAACTATCCACAATGTACGTGTAAATCTTGTTTGTTTTAACCATTTTGCTCTCCTAACTTATATTATATAAGTTTTTTCATTAAAGAAATGGCTTGATGAGCACTTGTAAATTTTTCAATATAAGATACATCACCCATTTTATCAATGTCCACCATGTCTTTTAACCACACAACATCTATATTAGCATTATTTGCGGCTTTGACACCATAATAGGAGTCCTCAAACACAACAGTCTCTTTAATATCATAGTTAAAATGTTCAACTACTTTTAAAAATATTTCAGGATCAGGTTTTGTTTGTTTGACCATATCACCAAAAATATAATAATCAAACATACCATACAATCCACTTTGTTTTAAACGATCAATACCACGTTGCTTTGTTGTGGAACTTGCAACGGCAATGTTTACATCATGCTCTTTTAATATATCAATCAAATCCAGTATACCCTCTTTGACAGTAATAGGATGATTTTTCACATATTCTTTTTGAACATTAATTTGGTATTCTTTTAATTGATCAAAAGTATAGGCACTACCAATTTCTTCTTTAAAAAAAACATGAGCATTTTCAATGGACATTCCCACTAACTGGCTTCTCTTTTCATCTGTAAATGCAATATTATGATCACTTAAAGTAATTTGCCAACAGGCATCACTCATTCTTTCACTATCTATTAATACACCATCCATATCAAATATTACTAATTTTTTCTTCATATTACTCCTTCATATCTTATTCCCTACAAAATCCTATCATATTATATACTTTTTTACTAATTGTGGAAAACTCATCAGATTTTTCCCATATTTTTATCAACTTGCTTAAACTTGCTTCGATATCATTGCATTATTGAGACACATACTTATAATGATTTTTATAGGTGGAAAAAATAAGGAGTGGCCATGAAATTAGAAAACGATTATATCCAAAGTAAAAAACAGGAAATACTTAATAAGTACAAACAAGGAAGTTATCCTGCAATTGATTATATTAAATCAGCAAGCTTCCTACACTTTAATCAGCAATATGAAACTGCAATAGATTTGCTTGACTTAGGATTAATACACCATCCAAACAATGAAGAAATTATTCGTGCAAAATTCTCGTTTTATTCATCCAGTTATAATGTGTTACAAGCACTTATCTTTGGACAAGCGCATATGTCAATATTTGATAAAGACATTGATGATAACTTCACTAAATCACTTGATATTGTGCTTGCAAGTTTAGAGCTTTCTGCTCCTGATCATTTAACCCAACAGCAAACAATTTCTTTATCCGCAATTATCCAATCGTATTTAAATGAACAAGACCATGACATAAACATGTTGATGATTGGTATTATTGAAGAGTATAAACTTCCGCTTATTGGATTAGGATTTGCATATGCTTTATCACAACAAGGAAACGATCTAGCACAAGCTATTCTTGGTGCTTCCTATTTAAAAGGGCAACATGTAGAGAAAAATACTGATTTAGGCATTAAATACTTAAAAGATGCCGCAGCTCAAAACAACGAATTTGCACAAAGAATGTTAACCACTTTCTATAGTTCTATTAGTTAAAGTAAGCCTCCATGATATACTTATTATGGAGGTTTGCTTATGATATTAGATACATTTAACAGTGAAGTATTGCATTTGATTCAAAAGACAATAAAGCAAGAAAAAGAAACCATTGTCAAAGCTGCACAATTAATGAGTTTGGTGATTAAACAAGATGGGTTGATTTATACTTTTGGTACCGGCCATTCTCATTTAATTGCGGAAGAAGTATTCTATCGTGCAGGAGGCTTGGTTCCGCTGTATGCCATGATTGAAGATGGTGTAAGTGGCAATCACGAAGTAACAAAATCAGAGCATGTCGAGCGTTTGACTGATTATGCTAAGCTTATTTTGGATTATCATCGACCAACAAGCAACGATGTCGTTATCATCGTATCAAACTCAGGAAGAAATGCAGTACCTATTGAAATGGCAATGGAATGCAAAGAAAGAGGTATACCTACTATTTGCATAACAAGTGTTGAGTACTCTAAAGGTCAAAGCGCTCGTCATAAAAGTAATAAGCGCTTGTTTGAACTATGTGATATTGTCCTTGATAATCATAGTCGCTTTGGTGATGCAGCCACAAAAATTAAAGGGCTTGATCAACCGGTTGGTCCAACAAGCAACATAACTGCAGGGTACATCATGCATGCACTTGTTGTTTGTACCATTGATAACTTAGTTAAAGATAATGTTGATGTCCCTGTATTTTATAGTGGGAACTTAGATGGAGCTCGAGAGAAAAACGATGTCTTTTTAGAAAAATATTGGAGTCGTATCCGAGTGTTTTAATTTTTAACTTCAATGATGTCATTGACGGGCATATCGATACTCAATTAAAAAAGCCTATGCTACAATCATATCGTTGGAAGAGGTGTACAGATGTTTGAAGAAGCTTTAAAACTTATTAAAACAAAAAAATATGTCATGCGTACTTTAGGATTTTTTCTTTTCTTTATGATTATTTATACAACACTTGACGGATTTAACATGTCCTATGCACAAATGCAAATGGACTATGGGCAATATTTAGTCATCCTTAACATTGGACTAAATATATTGATGGCGGGATTGACGGCCTTGCTACTCTCATTATCCACCGCAAATGTAGCTATTAAAGGAAAAGATACTAAAGGATCCAACTTAGGTTTTCTCTCGATATTATTTGGAGTATTAACCTATGGATGTACTACATGCGTGATTACTTTTTTTGCAAGTATCGGTATTGCCTTTTCTGTCATAGCCTTGCCAATGGCGGGCCTTCCTTATAAGTTGATATCTTTATTGCTGATTCTAATTGGATTATGGTGGACAAAGCGCGAAATAAGTAGCGGTGTCTGCAAGGTAAACTACAGCAACTAAAGACAAGCCCCTTCTGGACAAAGGGGCTTTTTCTTTATACTGGGAAGTTTAATAACAAATATCCACCAACAAACAAACTCAATACATTGGCAAGAAAAACAGTAAACACCAACTTAAGTTTCTTTCCTTCTTTAACTGTAAGTAAAAACACTATCCACTCACCAAGTAAAATAAGTATTTCCATAACAACAAAACTAAATATTAAATAAGAGTTTGGTTGCCAATTAAAAGTAATATCGAAGTTTAACCAACCTTGTGTAAAAAGATTAATAAGCACAAAAGCAATCCATGTTCTTTTGTGTCGATAACCAAGAATATAAAAGACTAACCCTTCTATTAAAAGCGTTAACGATAATCGCATGCCAATAAGTGATAAATTTCTTGAAAGTGATTTACCTTCCATTAATGTTCTATTTTCAACATCCAATGTATACACTTGATTGTATGATCGTGATTCTAAGTTTTTTTCTATGCTAAAACTTTCAGTGTCTAATCCATGTTTAAAGTAAAATGTTAAAGTAACAGTCTTTGCAAAAGTATAGTCATGTTCAGCAGGCAACTGACTATTATAAAACCGTGCATACGTCTCATTTTTAATCCTGCTCATGTATCCTTCAATGACTTCATCATTACTTTCTAAAGTAACAAATACCGAAGAATCTTTAGTTGGAATAACAATCGTTATTACTGGCGGTTCTGCAGCGTTAGCATTAACGGATTGTGTAAAAAACAGAACGGTAAAAGCAAGAACAAAGAAAGTCAAAATCGTTTTTTTCATATTGTTAATCTCCTCACATACAATATACTCTTTTTAGTGCTTTTCATCAATGTGTAGTGTAATCATGTGTACTTTTCGTTATAATAAGAATAGGAGATAAAACATGAGCGAAAATGAAATCAATGCTTTAAAAACTAAACTAGCACAATGCCAACGTCTCAACAAAGAACTTTTAGCACAACAAGGTGAAAATGCAACTCTTTCCTATGGTTGGGCAGGTAATTTAGGACATTGGTATATGGATGTTCCAACAGGACATGTTGTTTTTAACAAAGCAAAAACAGAAGCACTAGGTTATTCAATGAGTGAATTAGATCAAGATATTCACTATTCCTTTTTTACGGATAAACTTCATAAAGATGATTACGATAAAGCAATGCAAAGCATGCTCCACGCTTTTAAAGACCCTCAAAATATTTATGAAGTAGAATATCGTATTCAGCATAAAGATGGTTCTTACCGTTGGTTTTATGATCGTGGTAAAGTAACTCAATGGAGTGATGATCATCGACCATTGCTTGTATCTGGTATTGTCTTTGATATCACTGATCGAAAAAACGAAGAAGAACTATTAACCTTTGAAAATCTTCGACTAGAACAAGAAAACACAACGGATTATTTAACACAAATATTCAATCGTCGTTATGTCTTAGAAGAATTACAATATCGTTTGAACGCTCATCTAACAAAAACCCACAAATTATCTGTCATTATGCTTGATATCGATGATTTTAAACTTATTAATGATACTTTCGGACATTTGGTTGGTGATAAAGTGTTGTATCAGGTTGCACAGATTATTCAAGATACAATTCGTGGCTTCGATATTGTTGGACGATTTGGTGGTGAAGAGTTTTTAGTTGTTCTCCCTAATACTGAACTATCAAAAGCCCATCATGTTGCACAGCGAATTGTCGAACTTGTACGTCATCATGATTTTGGTGTTGATAAGCAAATTACCATTAGTGCTGGAGTATCCGCTTATTTAAAAAATGATACTCTTGAATCACTTATTGATCGAGCAGATCAGCGTTTATACAAAGCTAAGAATGACGGGAAAAATAAAGTTGTTTCAAAATAAAAGGAGGAAATAATGCAAAATTTTAATTTTCATGCTTCAACAGAAATACTTTTTGGAAAAGGTGCTATAAGTAAATTACCAGAAAAAACAAAAGCATATGGCAAAACAATGTTGTTGGCATATGGTGGTGGAAGCATTAAACGAAATGGTATTTATGATCAAGTAAAAGAAGTATTTAGTGATTATACGATTATCGAATTTGGTGATATTGAACCAAATCCACATCATACTAGCGTAGAACGTGGTGCAAACTTATGCAAAGAACATAATGTGGACTTCATTTTAGCTGTAGGAGGTGGAAGTGTTATTGACTGTGCTAAGGTTGTGGCAGCTGGGTATTATTATGAGAATGATCCATGGGATATTGTCGAAGATTCATCAAAGATCACAAATGCCCTACCATTGTTTAGTGTACTAACTCTTGCTGGAACCGGCTCTGAAATGAATGCTGGTGGTGTTATTACAAACACAACATTAAACATTAAAAAAGGAACTGGGCACCCTAGCATGAAGCCTATTGCTTCTGTGATTGATCCAACCTATTTATATTCATTACCTGCTTATCAAACAGCCGCAGGTTCAGTTGATATTTTCTCTCATATTCTAGAGAACTACTTTAAAGAAGAACCACATGCGTTTGTTCAAGATAGAATTGCAGAAGGAATATTAAAAACTGTAATCACTTATGCTCCTATCGCTATAAGTGATCCAAAAAACTATGAGGCACGATCAAATTTAGCATGGGCAAGTTCATTAGCTTTAAATGGATTAACTGGTAGTGGTAAACCTGGTGCATGGGCTGTTCATCCTATAGAACATGAGATTAGTGCATACTATGATTTAACTCATGGTGTTGGGTTGGCAATCTTAACACCAGTGTGGATGCGTTATACCATTAATGATAAAAATTTAGACAAGTATGTAGAATATGGAATAAACGTGTTTAACATTGATCGAACACTAGAAAAAACAGAAATTGCAAAACAAGCAATTGATGCAACTGAAGCATTCTTTGCATCCTTAAATATACCAATGACATTATCTGAAGTGAATATCGATGATACTCACTTTGAAGCCATGGCAAAAAGTGCTGTTAAAATTGGAAGATTGGATAAAACTGCAGTACCACTTGATGAGAATGATGTCATTGAAATATTAAAAAAAGCTTTGTAATCAAAATACATAAAGAGAATCGTTGAAAACAATGATTCTTTTTTCTTGTTTATTTAAACGATGGTTAAACTAGCGTATAATTAACACGTACACATTCCATTTCAATAACTTATTTAACATTGTCTAGTTTTCATAATAATTGTGTTTATAAAAGATAAGGTGACTTATGGAAGAAAAAGATATTAAACAGTTAATTGAACAATTAACGTTAGATGAAAAAATTGCACTAACAACTGGTGCTGACTTTTGGAATACAACCGCTATTGAACGATTGAACATACCATCTATTAGAATGGCCGATGGTCCTCATGGGCTACGTAACCAAGTAGAAGGTGCTGACCATTTGGGGGTTAACGATAGCTATCCAGCAACTTGTTTTCCTGTAGCCGCTGCATTATCGTGTAGTTGGGATGTTAATCTTGTCAAAGATGTGGCTATAGCAATCGCAAAAGAAGCTAAAAATCAAGGAGTTTCTATCGTATTAGGACCTGGAATCAATATCAAGCGCTCCCCATTAGGTGGAAGAAACTTTGAATACTTTAGTGAAGACCCCTATTTAACAGGAGAACTTGCTAGTGCATATGTTAGTGGAATAGAAAGCACTTCAATCATGAGTTGTTTAAAACACTTTGCACTAAACAACCAAGAAACAAACCGGATGTTTGGTGATAGTATTGTGGATGAAAAAGCAATGCATGAGATATACTTATATGCATTTAAAAAAGTAATTCAGCAAGCTAATCCTTCAACTATCATGGCTTCCTACAATAAAATTAATGGTGTTTATGCAGGTCAACATCCTTATTTGATAAGCACATTTTTAAGAGAAAACCTCCAATCAAAAGCATTGGTAATTTCTGATTGGGGCGCAAGCTATGATAAGGTGAAAGCACTACAAGTGGGTACTGGATTAATGATGCCAAAGCATCCAATCGGGTTAAACAAGCAAGTTAAAAAAGCACTACGAAAAAAGCAACTTACAATCAAAGAGTTAGATCAAGAAGTATCTCGGATATTGCATGTCGTATTTAAGGCAAACAAAACAAAAGAAAAAGCCAATTACAATGCACACCATACCTTAGCTTATAAAGCTGCATGTGCAAGTATAGTCTTACTTAAGAACAAAAAAAACATCCTACCAATAACTTCAGACTCCCCATGGTTGATTGTAGGAGAACTAGCCAAGAAGTTTAAAATCCAAGGAAGTGGTTCATCATTAATTAACCCTACCCAATATGAATCGTTTATTGATGTTTGTAATCGCAACAACAAACAACATTCTTATTTTAAAGGTTACGATTTACATACTCAAACATCATCCAATGATTTAGAACAAGCAATAGAACAAGCAAAATTAGCTCCTTTTGTACTAGCTTTTGTTGGTTATAGTGAAGAAGAGGAATCTGAAGGATTTGACAAAAACACTTTACAAATTAACCATTCTCAAATTACGATGATTCATGAAATTGCAAAGGTGAACTCAAACATCATTGTCATCATCAATGGTGGTTCTCCTATCGAATTACCATTTATAGATCATGTAAAAGCAATTGTGTATGTAACATTACCAGGACAAGCAGGAGCGAGTGCTCTTTATGACATAATTATAGGAAAACAAAATCCAAGTGGTAAACTGACAGATACCTTTATCAAATCTATCAACGATTGCCCATGCAAAAATACATTTGCTAAAAAGACAAACACAGCTTTATACAAAGAAAGCATTTTCGTTGGGTATCGATACTACCATACATTTAATATTCCTGTTCATTTTCCTTTTGGTCATGGTTTAAGCTACAGTGATTTTCAATATCATGATTGTTTACTTCAAAAAGAAGGCTCAATCATGAATGTTTCTTTTACACTTACCAACGTTAGCCATTTGTTTGCGTATGAAACTGCACAATTGTATATTTCTTTCGATGAGTCTCAACTAGTTCGCCCTGCACTTGAATTAAAAGGATTTAAGAAAATTGCATTGTATCCAAAAGAGACAAAAAGTGTAACATTTACATTACATGAAGAGTCATTTAGTTATTACAATCCTTTTAAGAAACAGTTTGAGACAGCAAATGGAAAATACACGATTCACATTGGTTCATCTAGCAAAGATATTCGCTTAAGCAAATCTATTTTTATTCACAATAACACGATTGAAGAGCCACGGCTATATAAAGATAACTACCCCATGTTTGAAAGTGCTCAAGCTATTATAAATATGAGTGATTATGATTTTACGAAAGTAATTCAAAAAGAACTACCTAAAGAACATTTTGATAGTAGTGATCCTTTTACCATCGATAGCACACTTACTCATTTATCAACTACATTAGTAGGTAAGCTACTGCTTAAGATTGTATTATCCCAACAAAAGAAAATGATGCCACATCAAGATAACTTGCAGTCAGTGGACAAGATGATTGAAAAAGGTGTTATGGAGTCGCCACTGTTAACACTTTCTATATTCTCTCAAGGAAAATTATCAATAAATGCCATAAAATTGATTGTTGCACTTGCTAATCTTCAACGACTTATTTTTAAAACATCCCATGGATAAAAAAAGTACAACTCTAAATTGTACTTTTTACTTTAATTGTAATGGTGTTGTAATGCACGTGTTGCTATCATCTGTAGTTTTAATAAATGTTTTTGCCATAAGATTATTGTATGTCACTTCCAAAATAAATTCTTTATCTTTTTCTAACCATACACCAATAAACCCATTGTCGAAACTTGTCATCATCTCATCAATGATAACCTCGTTATCTTCTTTAATTAGCACATGAAACTCTTGATTAGCTAATTCACTTTGACATGTTGTCAAATTATGATAGGTACATGGATGAGTAGTTGCTATGTATGGTGCAAACGCTACATAAAATTGATCTTCTGGAAGTTCTATCTTAACACTTTCATCTTCATTTGTAAGTACTAAGTGTTTACTAGTAATGGATGCACTTAACGATGGATCAAATGTTTGACTTTCTAAATCGTACACAAGCTCTTGTATCGTTTTATTTTCTAAGTCAAATGTATTAAGCATTTTAGCTTGTTTACTTTCCATTTGAGAAAGAAAAGCAAGTGCTACTACTACAATTATGATTAAAATAAGTAATAAAGCAGTCAATTTATTTTTGAACAATTTGTGAATCTCCTTCTAAACTTAACTTAAACAATATACCTAGAAAGTTTGGGATTGTCAATCAATATCACTTAGACGTTGGACATCTTTGAGTATAATTTTACGTTGCCCATCTAAGTGAATAAAACCTTTATTTTGAAAGTAAGCTAGTTTTCTTGATAGTGTTTCTTGAGTGATGGATAACATATTAGCGAAATCTTTCTTACTTATACGTAAGTTTACAACGTTGTTTTCATCAGCCAATTCCAAAAGTTTCTGAGCTATTCTTTCTTCTGGAGATGAAATGCTATTTGACTGAATTATGTCTTCTGCATTATCTAAACGATTTGTTAGTGTTTCCATTATTTTAAATGCAATCGATGGTTGTTGATTCATTAAATGTTTTAATCGCTCTGCTTCAACGATACAAACAGTTGCATCTTCAAGTATCGTCGCAAAATCTCTTTGTGGTTTATTGCTTAGTACACTTAATTCTCCAATAAAGTCACCCGCACGTACAATTCGTGTTACTTGTTCTTTTCCATTTAAAGCAATTCTGCTTAGTTTAATTGCTCCTTTAGAAAGTACCATTAAATAAGAAAACATGTCTCCAGCTTTATAAAGTTGTTCTCCTTTTTTATACGTTTTTTCTACTGTAATCTCACTAATTGCTTTTTGTTCATGTTCACTTAGCTCTTCAAAGATAGGAACTCTTGCAATACACTCATGTGAATGATGATGACACATACAATTCATAATCTTACCTCACTTTACACACTTAGTTTAACCGTAGGTTTCACTTTAAGCAACATCGATGCATGAATAAGAACTAATAACACGGATAACTCATGCACGAGCATACCTATTGATAAATGAACAGTACTTTGTAATACCCCTATTATCAGTACACTAACTACAAGCATAGCAAAAAGAATGTTTATGTTCATGTTTTTAACTGTTTTTTTAGCTAAAGTTAATGCATACACCATTGACATTAAATGATCACTCATTAATACAGCATCTGCACTTTCCATAGCAACATCACTTCCAACACCTCCCATTGCTATCCCAACATCCGCTAATGTTAAAGCAAGTGCATCATTTACACCATCACCAACCATCGCCACTGATCCTTGTTTTTGAAGTTGTTTTAATATCTCACCTTTTTGATGTGGTAGTGCTTGAGCATAAACTTCATCAATACCTAAATCATCAGCAATTGCTTGAGCGACACTTTTTTTATCTCCACTGATCATCACAGTTTTTATGTTTTTCTTTTTAAGTTGTGCAATTACTTCTTTACTTTCCTTTCGTATTTGATCTTCAATAACAAAGATAGCTAATATATTCTGATTATCACTTAAATAAACAAGTGTTGATGCTCGATCTTCATATTCTTTAACAACCTCTAAAGACGAAATTAATGAAACTCCTCTTTCATTCATCAGTGTTTGGTTACCTAAGTAATACTCATTTTCTTTATAGATAAAACGTAATCCTTTACCATGAAATGTCTCAGTTGTATCTGATTTATCGATATGGGATACATTAGCATATTCAATGATCGCTTTAGCTAAAGGATGTTGTGAGTGACTTTCTCCAACAGCAGCCAAAACCTTTACGTCCAAATCTGTAAATGAAAGCATATCAACAACTTTTGGTTTTCCAATAGTTAGAGTACCTGTTTTATCAAATGCAACGATATCAATTTTACTAAGGGATTCAATGGATTCTCCCCCTTTTAATAAAATTCCATGCTTTGCACCATTTCCAATCCCTGCAACTAGTGACACTGGCGTCGATATAACAAGTGCTCCAGGACAAGCAATAACTAAAAGTGTTAATGCTAATGCAATGTCTTTTGTAATTATCCACATAAAAATGGCTAACACAATAATAGAAGGTGTATATATTCTAGAAAAACGTTCTAATAGTTTTTGACGTTTCGCCTTTTTATCTTGTGCTTCTTCTACCATTTCAATAATTTTTGCAAAAATTGTGTTTTCTACTGTTGCGGTTGTTTTAATGATGGCATACCCTGATTCAACAATTGTAGTCGCAAATACATTCGTATTCACTTCTGCTTCAATGGGTATTGATTCCCCTGTTATACTAGATTGATTGATTACTGCTAATCCTTTGATAACAACTCCATCAACAGGAATCTTCTCTCCTGCAAACACGACAACTTCATCATCTTTGACAATACTCTCAGCTAGTACTTCTTCATACTGTCCATCAATAACTTTTCGAGCTTTTGATGGTTGCTTATCTAGTAAAGTCGCAATTGTTTTTCTTGTTTTTTCAATCGTCTTTGATTCTAAAAAATCTCCGATCATAAATAAGTACACAACTGCAGCTGCTTCCCAATACTCACCAATAATCATTGCTCCAAAAACTGCAATAGTAACCAATGCATCAATGCTCACTATTTTATATTTTAAGGATGAAATCGCGCGTTTATAAATGGGATGTCCTGCGTATATACTTAACCCAATCATAAGAGTAATTGATAATACAGTATACCCTACTGTTTTATGCAACACAAAAATCAGAACAATCCAAATAGTTGAAAGTATCGCGACAATCCTCTTGTCGTTAAGCCATTTATTTTTCACTGAGCACTCGATATCCTAAATCTTCAATTTTAAATCGTATTGTTTTAGCATCGACAATGTTTTCGTCATAGTTCACTTTCACTTTTGATGAGTTAAACAAAACCTCTGATGATTCAATACCATCACATCTTTTTAGCATCCCTTCTATTTTTGAAATGCAACTTGGACAAGATACTGTCTCTAATTGAAATGTAGTTTTCATTGTACTACCTCCTTATACTAGTTACAGTATAAAAAAAGAAAGCATACGCTTCCTTGATTTGAATCAATTTTCAATTATTTGTTTAATTCATTTTCTAATATCTTGCCAATTTTTTTATTGGATGCAATCCACATTTGTAATTGTTGCTCATCTAGTGATGAAAACATTTTCTCAATCATTTTTTCATGTTCTTTAAAAGCACTTTTCATGAAGCTTTTTGCCTGCTCATTTAATGAAACATAAGTTATTCGACCATCTTGAGGATCCCTTTTTCGTTGAATCATCTGTTTTTTTTCAAGTTGATTAATAACATACGTCATTGAACCACTCGTCAACAACACTTTTTTTGCAATACTTTGAATTGTTTGACTTCCTTTATGATATAACAATTCTAAAACCATAAATTCACTCATGCTCAACCCATATTTAAGCATGTCTTTTTTTATCGTTTCTTTAATAAATTGATGTGCTTTTAAATGCACAACAAGTGCTTTTAGTGTTTCTTGACTCATAATGGTTCCTTACTATATAAAGTATATGATTACTTTTTTAATGCTTTGACGATATCTGACTCCATGGCTTTTGGTGTAATGGTAGGATTGTATCGTTTGATTAGGTTTCCGTCTTTTCCAACGAGAAACTTGGTGAAATTCCAAGGTATTTTTTTAAAAACCCCTTTATATTGTTTTTTTAAGTATTTGTATAAAGGTGTAGTGTTTTCACCATTCACTTCTACTTTATCAAAGATTCTAAACGTTACTCCATAATTAAGTTTGCATATTTCCTGTGCTTGTTGGGCAGAATTTGGTTCTTGATGATTAAACTGGTCACAAGGAAAACCTAATACAACTAGTCCTTGATCTTTGTATTGTTGATGCAGTTGTTCTAACCCTTCAAATTGTGGTGCAAAACCACAGTTTGAAGCGGTGTTAACAATAAGTACTACTTTGTTTTCAAACTCGTTGAAATCAATGACTTGCTTGTTAGCAAGTGGATATCTAAAATCGTATAATGTCATAATGTCCTCCACTTGATACACTTTATCAAAATAAAGCAAAACAAACAATAATAGTGCTATCCATTGTTTATATCCTCTCAATATTTTTGCTTAATTCTAGCAAAAACATCAACTTGTTCAAGTGACACACAAGATGTAATTTCACTTACAGAACTACCATATTAGTTTGCTATGGTTGTTTGATTTCTTCCATTCTCTTTTGATAAATACAACGCTTGATCTGCGAGATCTAGTAGATGATTGTGTTTTAAGTTTGCTTTAAAAAGTGCTCCTCCAATAGATATGGTTACCGATATTGTAGATTTCTCTTTCGTTGTGAATGTGGAATTGTTAACTAAGTTTCTTAAACGCTCTGCAACACCTTTAAGATCCTCAACAGTATCAACTTCAAACAATCCAATAAACTCTTCACCACCCCAACGACTAATAATATCACTTTTCTTAATGCTAGATGATAATGATTTAGCCACAATTTTTAATATCTCATCACCTACCAAGTGTCCATAAGTATCATTTATATGTTTGAAATGATCAATATCAAACATTAAAATCCCAAATGATTTATTAAATAGTTTATGCTGTTCAATTGCTTGTTCTAGCGAGTACTCAAAATATCGTCTGTTTGTAATTTGAGTTAAGGGATCCTTCATTAATTCATCTTTTAGTGATTCATTTTCTTTAATGATATTTTTTTGAAATCGTTCATCTGTAAAAATTTCAATCGCACCAATAATATTACCATGATTATCCAACATAGGTATTGTCTTAACCGATACTGGTACTCGATAACCTTCTTTATGTTTCAAAAACACATGACCATGATTGACTGCTTTTGTTTCTAATGTATGGTGTAATGGACATCCATTAAAGCAAAGTTCTTTACCATCTTGATCTACATGTTGCAAGATGTTGTGATAACAAAATCGATTAACAACTTCATCAGCTTTATACCCTGTAATTCTTTCACTTCCTTCATTCCAAAACACTATCCTTCGACTCTTATCTACAACATAAACACCTTCAAATAACTGAGACATAAAATTCTGATCAACCATACTATATCCTCATCTTCATATTATGCAAATTATACCACTCTTTGGTGTTATTGAATTGCATGGTCATCTATTTTTTTTGTTTTCTACTAGTTCAATGTATTCTTGTACACTCATTTTCTTAGCTAACTGAGCGATTAGTTGCAACTGCTTTTCATCGATTGTTTTAAACCGTAAGCAACTTTTCCCCATATCTGGGTTTTTATTAAACATTTCTTGATACGATGAAACATACCAAGATAATAATTCTTCATCGGCATATATACCTAAATGATACACATTAATTGTATTTTTCTGTGAAGCAATTGAAATATAAGGGAGTGGCATTCCTTTTTTTGCATGATACCCTTTTGGATAAATGGATAATGGGACTACATATGTAATCATGTCATAATGAAACTGTTCTTCAAAACCTTCGGGTAAATTCTCCTTTATCGTCATTCTCAAGTTTTGAATCATACTTTTTCTATCCTCATTTAGAGCTCTCACATACTCATCCACAGATGTTGCGTTGTATTTCATAAAACCTCCTAATTTTTGTACTTTTCTTAACTATACACAACTATAGTAATAAAAGACAATTTATTGCTTTAACCACAAAAAAACTAGAAGCTTGTTCTAGTTTGGATGTTTCATTGGTGGAGGTGAGGAGAATTGAACTCCTGTCCAGAAAGTGTCTCCCATTCAAAGTTCTACAGTTTATTCCGTTTACTTATATTCAGCACTTAAGCCACGAACAAACAAGTACTGATGTGCTCTTTAAATTTTCGAGAGTAAGCGCAGAGCAACTTATACCCCTTATCCATTGTGTTTGTCATCGCATAGTGCCCAATGGATAAGCACTAATTGATGCACTGCTAGCTAAATTGGCTAATTACGCAGCGAAAGATAATCTGTTTCCAGTTATTTTTGTTTGGCCTTTAGGTAGCCACACCACTGCACCTTGAATCAGACTAAGTCCTGTCGAAACCGTGACACCCCCATCTGCGTATGTATTATATCATATCCCACAAAAAACAAAAGAGCCTTGATTGATGGTTGTGTACAAACTAACGAATTGTTTGTAGTTTGATAGTAAAAGATTTATAATAATCATATAAAAACCTATTTATAAGGAGGATTATTTATGGAATGGATTTATTTACTTATTATACTAGTCGTCATTGGCGGTTGGTTAGTAAGTGCATACAATGGTTTTATTTCTTGGAGAAATAAAGTTGATGAAGCTTTTTCTACTATGGATGTTTACATGGTAAAACGCTATGACTTAATTCCCAATTTAGTTGAAACCGTAAAAGGTTATGCTTCTCATGAAAAAGAAACGCTTCAACAAGTAATCAATGCTCGTAATCATGCGGTTAACGCACAATCGATGGACGAAAAAATGAAAGCTGAAGGAGAAGTTTCTGGTGTGTTAGGTCGTTTATTTGCGCTATCAGAAGCTTATCCAGATTTAAAAGCAAATCAACAGTTTTTGGATTTACAAAGTCAACTACAAAAAGTAGAAGAAGACATTGCTCAATCAAGAAAATATTACAATGGAACCGTACGTCAATATAACACTCGTGTGGAGAGCTTTCCAAACAACATCGTCGCAAACATATTCAAGTTTGAGAAACGTCAATCTTTTGAAGTGGAAGATCCTTCACAACGTCAAAATGTGAAAGTTCAGTTTTAAACAACTATGAAAAAGCAAGCGCCTTTACTTGGGTTGGGGATCATTGCTTTAAGTTTGTTATTATTTTATGTGTTTTATGAATATGTTTTCTATGTGAATTTGTTTAATGAAAATGTAGTTGGACTCGCCATTTGGTCTGCTTTTATAGGCCTCGTGTTTTTTCTTTATGCATTCACATCAAGAAAAATATCTTTACTAATTATGAGTTTATTTTATGTTGTTGCTTATGGTGTACTGTTTTCTATTTTTTATCAAAATGAAGATCCATTTGCAAACATAACAGGGTTACTTATGTTTATATTTATCATTATTGGTGGTTTTTTAGTAACTCTGCTTTATGAAGGATATATGTGGTATACAAAGAAATATCGCTCTTAAGGAGATGATACGATGAAAAAATGGTTAAGCGTTTTATTTGGAATATTCATGTTGTTTTTCTTTACACAACAAGTTTCAGCTGCAGATGATATTGTTGTAAAGCATCATCATGTTGAAATCGTTGTGAATGAAAATGGTCAATATCGTTTTACACATACATTGGATGTGACTTTTGATACACCGTATTATGGAATATTTGTTAATCTTCCTCAAGAATACAACATGATTTGGGAATTAGAAGATGGCACTTCTGTTAATCGGAGGTATGTTTTTCCTTTGGACGATTTTGATATTGTTGGTCCTCATGAATTTGAACGTCAAGCAGAAGGTGTACAACTTCGTTTAGGTGAAGCAGGTGTTTATGTTTCTGGTGATAAGCAATATCGCTATTCCTATACAATGAACACCAAAGATTTACGACTAGATGGACGACAACGTTTTTACATTAACATTCTAGGTGATCAATGGGACATGATAACAGAAAAAATTACCTTTGATATTTACTTTCCTAAAGATCTACCAAGTGAAGAAGTGTTTTTCTATAGTGGTCGTTATGGTAGCGTAAGTCAAGCTAATGTTACATATGAATTTAATAATAATGTTTTATCAGGTGAAACGACAACCATTTTTAATCCTTATGAAGCATTAACAGTCGATATAGAATTAGAAGCTGGATATTTTGATTATCCATATCAACTTGATGCTTCCATCATTGGTTTGCTTTATGGTGTGTTGCTTTTTAGCTTTATCATCTTTATGTTTATGAAGTTTGGAAGAGATGAAAAACCAGTTCCAACAGTTCAATTTAGTGCTCCACAATCATTATCTAGTGCTCAAGTTGGTTATATTTATGATGGATTTACTGATTCAAAGGATGTCATTTCACTCATTATTTATTGGGCAGCCTATGGTTATTTAACAATTGAAGAAATTGATAAAAAGACAATTAAACTTACAAAAGTTCAAGATCTTCCAAACGATACCATTGCGGCAGAAAAAACCGTGTTTAGAGAATTGTTTTCAAAAAGTGATGAAGTAACAAACGATGATTTGAAATTCACTTTTCATTCAACTCTTGTTCATGGTCAAAGAAACATAACTCGCTATTTCACTGGAAACAAAGCAAGACATATTTTCTCAAGTGTTTCTGATGGATTACAAATGTTGTTTGGATTTTTACTCCCAAGCATGCTTGGTGTTTATTTTGCTTTTTCTTATTATCAAATCACGTACTATTTCATAGATGCCTTAATGATTATGGGATTTGTTTGGGGTATTGGATTAGTTGTTTCTGTTGTAACAATACTAGTACAAAGGAAGTTTCACACCTATAAAGCAACTGGTAAAACACTTAGCTTTATCGGAATCGTGTTACTTTTACTTGTTTATTCATTAATTGTACTAGGTGCATCCTTTATTGCAGAAACACAGTTCTTTATTGTATTTGTATTGTACTTGTTGTACTTAATTGCACTATTAGTCAATGCTAGAATGCACCAAAGAACAGCACTTGGGCTATCTTATTATAATGATATATTAGGATTAAAGAACTTTATTGAACTAGCAGAAAAAGATCGTTTAATTGCATTGGTGGATGATGATCCTGAGTATTTCTATCACATTCTTCCATTTGCTTATGTACTTAATGTAACCGATAAATGGTCAAAGAAGTTTGAGGACATTGCGATTGCTCCACCATCTTGGTATGTGGGACCAACTCCAATGAATCATTTGATATTTATGTCTCATTTTAACCGTTCAATAAACACACTTGCTTCAAGTATGAGCACACCACCACCTTCAAAAGGTGGAAGTGGTGGCGGTAGCTTCGGTGGCGGTGGTGGCGGCTTTAGTGGCGGCGGCTTTGGCGGTGGCGGCGGTGGCGGCTGGCGCTAACTTAAATCAAAATAAAATGATCGATAGTTGTTGTCGATCATTTTTAATATTTATTCTTTAATGCTTTTTCAATTTCTCGCTTTGCGTCTTTTTCTTTTAGTGTTTGTCGCTTATCATAGTTTGCTTTCCCTTTTGCTAAGGCTATTTCCATTTTGGCTTTTCCTTCACTTAAGTATAAAGACAAAGGTACTATGGTATACCCTTTTTGTTGAACACTTTTAGAAAGTTTTTTTATTTCAAGCTTATGAAGCAACAGTTTTCTATCACGTAGCTCATCATGATTAAATCGATTACCAAACTCATATGGAGCAATATGCATGCCTACAATGTATGCTTCATTGTTTACAATATCAACATAAGCATCTTTAAATTGAACAGAACCTTTTCGTATCGATTTAATTTCTGTCCCAACTAATACTAACCCTGCTTCAAATTTATCTTCAATAAAATAATCATGAAATGCTTTACGATTATTTGCAATCACTTTTTTCATTAACTCACCTCCAATAAACTATTTACAATCTATTTCTTATCTTTAACGTGCTTTTTATACACAAAATCTATTTGTCTTTTTTCTTTGTCTGCTTTTTTAACTTGTATTAGTACCTTATCACCTAAAGCAAATACCTTCTTACTTTTTTCACCTACTAAACGAAAGAAACCTGAATCAAAATGATAATAATCATCATTCAATGTTTGAATATGAACAAGTCCTTCTACTGTGTTTGATAGTTGAACAAAAAAACCAAATCCTGTAACACCACTTATAACACCTTCAAAATATTCATTGACGACTTGTTGCATGTATTCTGCTTTTTTCATATCTTGTACTGCTCTTTCAGCATCAATAGCTTTTCTCTCTGCTTCAGAAGATAGTTTAGCATACTCTGTGTTTCTACTTTGATCTTTCTTTATTTGTTCACTTTTTAGTTCATGTTCAAACAAATAACGACGCAGCATTCGGTGAACAATCAAATCCGGATAACGACGAATTGGTGAAGTAAAGTGTAAATAATCTTCTAGAGCCAACCCATAATGACCAATCGGTGTACTTTCATACGTTGCCTTCTTCATTGATCGTAATGCAATCATATTCACGACTGGTTCTAGATTCGTGTCTTTAAACTTAAGAAGTACTTTTTGTAATTGGTTTTGATGAATACTATTTGGGTTTGCCTTTAGTGAGTATCCAAGCATGCTTAAAATTTTGGCGAACTCTCGTATCTTATCTGCATCTGGTTTTTCATGCACTCGATATATTGTTGGTATACCTTGGATTTTCATTAAATGAGCAACTGATTCATTTGCCGCAACCATGAAACTTTCAATTAGTTGTTCTGCTTCATCTTGTTTGCGCAAAGTGATATCTATAACCTTTCCATTATCCATGATAAAGTTGGATTCAGAACTCACAAAATCCAAATCACCTTGCTTTTGACGATGTTGTTGCATCGCTTTTGCACAAGTGTTGGCTATGTTAATAATTGAAACATACTCTTTAAGTTCATCATCATAATCTCTATTTTTAATGATGTCATTGACTTGTGTGTAACTAAATCGTTGTTTACTTTCAATAACACTTGGAAATATTTTGCTTGATTGTATTTTCCCATCTTTGCTTATTTCCATTTCACAGGAAATGGTGTATTTTCTTTCGTAGGGCACTAAAGAACACACTCCATTAGATAAGGCTTCTGGTAGCATTGGAACAACAACATCGGTAGCATACACTGACGTGCCTCTTTCGCGTGCTTCAAGATCAACGGCTTTATCTTCTTCTACATAAAACGACACATCCGCTATATGAACACCTAAAATATAACCATCGTTAGTTTCTTTTATTGATATTGCATCATCTAAGTCTTTCGCATCTTCACCATCAATGGTAAAAATTAACTGGTGAGTTAAATCAACACGTTGCTGTTTGTCCTTTTTTGTTAATACTTGCTTAGAAAGCGAAAGCACTTCTTTGCTAAATTCTAAGTCTATGTCATGTTCTAACAAGATTCCCATAATATCAACCTGAGGATCAGATGCATGACCAATACTATGTGAGTAAAATGCAATTAACGGATCATAACTCTCAATATTTGCAACAACCATATGACCACGTTTTGGACGATTGTTGTTGTCTGATTTTAAAACTATCCAATCATCCATTCTTGTATCTAAGCTTGCTAAATACGCTTTTTTGTTTTTTATTTTTACAGTACCTACTAGTTGTGTTTTTGCACGTTTAATTATACTTACTACTTCACCAACCACTTCGTTTTTGTCAGTGTGTTTAACAACCATAACCACATCTTTATGCATGGCTGATTTTACATATGGTGTTGGTATAAATATATCTTCATCACTTTCATCATTCACTAAAAAGCCAAACCCTTTTGCGTTAATCATAATGGTGCCAACTAACATGTTAGCCATTTTCGGTGAGATCAGTTTGCTCTTTTTACTTAGAACACCTTTACCTTCGTCAATGATTTCCTCTGCTAGTCTGTTTATTTCCTTTATCGGTACATTAAAAAAAGCAGCTAACTCTTCATTTGTTTTAGCTTGATACTCTTTTTGATGAATATGTTGAATAATTTGTTGTTTTAAGTCCATGTTTTTCTCCTACAAAAAAAGGCCTATGGCCTATACAATGCGGATAATAATTACAAGCACAAAGAAAAGTATACCCATAACCATTGTCAAGTTGGCAATGATCTTTTCAGGACCTCTTTCCTTGGTGTTAGCAAACAGGTTTAAGCCCCCACTTCCAGTAAAGGCACTACTGATTCCTTCTGATTTTCCACTTTGTAGTAGAGCCAAAATAATTATCGAGGCTGCTACAATCATTAATAGCACATCTAATAGCATAATATCTACCATCCTTAATTGCTTCATTATTGTATCAAATCAATAGACGAAATGCAAACAGAGTAATACACAGTTTTATGTTTGTGTTTGCCCTTGTTTTTTAAAGACTTGAACCATCATAACACCACCAAAGACAATCAAAACTGCGATGATTTGTCGAAGGTTTAAAGCTTCTGATAAAAAAACCCAAGATAGCAAAGCAATTTGAATTAACATAGTTGAATTAATCAGACTAGCAGAAGTTGCTGTGATTTTTTCAAGAGCATGGTTCCATAGTGTAAAAGCTAGTGCAGTATTTACTACTCCTAACCATAGTAAGGTAAGGACATTTAAACCATCCAGTGTTGGAAAAGTTTCTACTTGACTTGCAATCATTAATAACAACACACTACCAACACCCATTGATATCATTGTTAAAAATGTAGAGTTAGTGAGTCTTTTTTGATTGATTATTCTTCCAACTAACGTAGAACTAGCATTAAATACAATGGCTAGTAATGCGACAAGCAGTCCTATTGCGATGCCATTTATTTTTTGAAAAGGATAAAAATACATCAAAACACCAACACTGTATAATAGTACTCCAAGCTTTTGATAACCAATAAGTCTTTCTTTTAATAAAAAATACCCCACAATCGCCACAACAATTGGTGTTGCATTTAAAGCGAGTGAAACCATAATCGTTGGCAAAATAGAAAGAGCTATAAACTGAGAGCCTTGCGTTAGTGTTATCATGATGACACCATAAACACTAATCCATAAAAAAGAATGCAATGATAGTTTTTCAACTTTTTTTTGAATAAGTACAACAATAGCTAAAACGATAAAACCTATTAAATAACGTAACCCTGCAAAGTAAAGTGGTGAAATGTTCGTAATGGTTAATTTAATTAATATCCATGATGTTGACCATAAAAACGTTACAAAAAACGCTTGAAGGACACGTGTTGAGTTTGATTTCATCATGCTTCTTTCTACTAGTATAAACTAAAGGGAAGATTTCTCTTCCCTTAGTATAACGAATTATTTAATGTTTGTGAATGTGTCTTTTCCTGGGAAAAGTGCAATATCACCAAGTTCATCTTCAATACGAATCAATTGGTTGTATTTAGCCAAACGATCTGTACGGCTAAGTGATCCTGTTTTAATTTGTCCAGCATTGAATGCTACTGCAATATCTGCAATCGTAACATCTTCAGTTTCACCAGAACGGTGAGATACTACAGATGTATATCCAGCTTTACGAGCCATTTCCATTGCATCAAATGTTTCTGTTAAAGTACCGATTTGGTTAACTTTAATTAAAATTGAGTTTCCGATACCTTTGTCGATACCTTCTTTTAAGATTTTTGGATTAGTAACAAACAAGTCATCACCAACGATTTGGATTTTATCTCCAAGACGATCCGTTAATTTTTTCCAACCGTCCCAGTCTCTTTCTCCAAGTCCATCTTCTAAAGAAACAATTGGGTACTTCTTAATAAGTTCTTCGTAGAAGTCAATCATTTCATCCGTAGTCTTAACAGCTCCACCTGATTTTTTCCATACATAAACATTTTTTTCAACATCATAAAACTCACTTGCGGCAACATCCATTGCAAGTGCAATTTCTTCACCAGGTTTATAACCTGCAGCTTTAATAGCTTCCATGATAACTTCTAGTGGTTCTTCATTAGAGCTTAAGTTTGGAGCAAATCCACCTTCATCACCAACAGCGGTAATGTGTCCTTTTGCTTTTAATACTTTTTTAAGTGCATGGAATACTTCAGCTCCCCAACGAACTGCTTCTTTTAATGTTGGAGCACCAACAGGCATAATCATAAATTCTTGGAAGTCTACTGAAGAATCTGCATGAGATCCACCATTAATGACATTCATCATTGGTACTGGTAATGCTTTTGCATTAAATCCACCAAGATATTTGTATAATGGCATACCATAGAAATCCGCAGCAGCATATGCTGTAGCCATAGAAACTCCTAAAATAGCATTAGCACCTAATTTAGATTTATCAGGTGTACCATCCAATTCAATCATTAGGTGGTCAATTAAGTTTTGATCACGTACATCCATACCAATAATCGCATCGGCAATAATCTCATTTACATTTTCTACTGCTTGCTCAACACCTTTTCCTAAGAAACGGTCTTTATCACCATCACGTAGTTCAAGTGCTTCTCTTTCACCTGTAGAAGCACCACTTGGAACAATAGCGCGTCCAAAAGCTCCTGAATCAGTAACTACTTCAACTTCAATTGTAGGGTTTCCACGAGAGTCCATCACTTCACGTGCGTATACATCAATAATAATTGGCATCATTTAGCCTCCTTCTAAGTTTCCTTTTATATTTTACTTAATCGCTTCTGCGATTTCAATAAATGATTCTGGTTTTAATGAAGCTCCCCCAATAAGTGCTCCATCAATGTCTGGTTCTGACATGTACTGTGCAATGTTATCTGGCTTAACAGATCCACCATATTGAATACGTACTTTATCAGCTGTTTCTTGTCCAACCATCAATGCTACTTGTTCACGAACAAGTTTGCATGTTGCTTGAGCAATTTCTTGTGTTGCATTTTTACCTGTACCAATAGCCCATACAGGTTCATAAGCAATAACTACACGACTCATTTGTTCTTTGCTTAATCCTTCAAGTGACTTTGCAACAGAGTTTTGAACTACTTCTTTAGTACGTCCAGCTTCAAATTCATCCAATGTTTCACCAACACACACAATAGGGAACATGTTTGCCTCTAAAACTGCTTTAACTTTTTTATTTACAGTTTCATCTGTTTCATTAAAATAAGCACGACGCTCTGAGTGACCTAAAATTACCCATTGTACGTTTAACTCTTGTAACATTTCAATTGAGATTTCTCCTGTAAATGCTCCTTTTGGTTCAAAATGTACATTTTGTGCCGCAACCAAACAATCATCTGCCATAAGCGCTGATTGTGCTAAGCATGTAAATGGTACTGCAACACCAAAATCGGCTTTGTCGTGTAAATTTCCTTTAACACCATCAAAAAACAAAGATGCTTCATGAATGGTTTTATTCATTTTCCAGTTTCCAAATATAATTGGTTTTCTCATCGTATCTACTCCTTGTTTGTAATTACTTCTATTCCAGGCAATGCTTTACCTTCCATAAATTCTAAGGATGCTCCACCACCTGTAGAGATGTGTGTAAACTTATCTTTAAATCCTAATTGAATCGCAGCAGCAGCACTATCTCCACCACCGATAACGGTGTTGGCATCTTCTAGTTCTGAGATTGCACGACAAACTTCCAATGTACCTTTCGCAAAAGGTTCCATTTCAAATACACCCATTGGACCATTCCAAACTACTGTTTTAGCACCTTGAAGTTGCTTTTTAAATAGTTCTATTGTTTCTGGACCAATGTCTAACCCCATGTAATCACTTGGGATGTTTTTATTATCGACAACTTTTGTGTTTGCATCTGCCGCAAAATTATCTGCCACTACATTGTCAATTGGTAACACTAGTTTTTCACCTGCACGAGCAATAAACTCTTTTGCTAGTTCAACACGATCTTCCTCAAGTAGTGATTTCCCTACTTCATATCCCATTGCTTTAAAGAATGTGTATGCCATACCGCCACCAACTAATACTTTATCGGCAATGTTTAATAAATTCTCTACAACGGCAATTTTATCAGAAACTTTTGCACCACCAATAATCGCCACCATTGGACGTTTTGGTTCATACACTGCAGAGGCTAATGCTGTTACTTCTTTTTCAACTAAAAAGCCAAGTGCATTTGGTAATATTTCAGCGACACCAACGGTACTAGCATGCGCACGATGCGCTGAACCAAAGGCATCAGAGACAAAGCAATCCGCAAGGTTAGCCCAATATTTTGAAAGCTCTGGATCGTTTTTACTCTCACCTTTTTCATAACGAGTGTTTTGCATAACAACGATCTCACCATCTTGCATGGCGTTAACTGCTTCTTCTAATTTTGATCCTCTTGTTTGATCGACAAACTCTACTTTTGCATCTACTAATTCAGCTAAGCGAGCCGCAACAGGAGCCATGTTGTTTTTTGCTTTATCTTTCTCAGTCTTTTCAGGGTCTTTGTGATCAACTTTCCCTAAATGAGAAAATAAAATAACACGAGCGTTTTGTTCAAGTAAATAATTGATGGTTGGTAACGCCGCAAGAATACGATTGTCATCACCAATCACACCATCTTTTATAGGCACATTAAAATCAACACGAACTAAGACTTTTTTGTGCTGAACATCTAAATCTTTTACTGTCATTTTTTTCATCAGTAACTTCCTCCTAAGCATTAGAATTATATCATTTTATGCATTCCTTTACAATGTAATCACCGCTTAATGTTTATTTTTTCACAAAATCTTAACAGAAAAATCTGCCCTATTCAAGGCAGATTTATGGTTATACACTATTGTATACTTCTAAGTATTGTTGTGCTGAATTTTCCCAACTCACATCTTTTTTCATTGCATTGTTCATCATCTTTTTGTATTCGTTTGGGTGTAAATAATACAAGAAAGTTGCTAATCGTAAAACGTGATAGAAGTCTTCTGAGTTAAACTGACTAAAGGTGAATCCTGTTCCAATATCTTCGAATTGATTGTATGGTATTACAGTATCTTTTAGTCCTCCTGTTTCTCTAACTAACGGAAGCGTTCCATAGCGCATCGAAATTAATTGAGCGATACCACAAGGTTCAAAAAGCGAAGGCATTAAAAAGCAATCAACACCTGCATAAATTCGATGAGCTAATGCTTCATTATAACCGTTGTAATACACCATTCTGCGATTGTACTTGTCTTCAAAATAACGCAAGCTAGACTCCATTGAACTTTCACCATTGCCTAAAACAACCAATTGCAAATCTAGTCCCATCACATCAGCCATTTTATCTAAAATTAAATGAACACCTTTTTGCCACGTTAAACGAGAAACCATACCAATGACAAAGACATCTTTGCTCACTCGCAATCCAAGTTCTTTTTGTAAGGCGGTTTTATTTTTTACTTTATCCTTTAAAGTCGAACGATCGTAATTTACATGCAAGTGCTCATCGGTGGCTGGATTCCACATTTTTGTGTCAATACCATTTAAAATACCAATTAAATCATATTGTCTAAAACGCAACACTTCTTCCATCTTTTCTCCATATGCTGGTGATAATATCTCTTGAGCATAACTTGGAGAAACCGTTGTTACTTTATGTGCATACAATATCCCAGCTTTCATAAATGATATCCCATCATGAAAACGTAAAGATCCATCACTTAATACACCTTGATCAAGTCCTAAACAGCTAAACACCATTTCACTTGGAAAGATGCCTTGATAGGCAAGATTATGAATGGTATACACATGTTTAATGGCTTGATATTTCTTTTGACGCTTATAATATACCCTGCTTAATACAGGAATTACACCTGTATGCCAATCATGACTATGAAGCACATCTGGAAAATCATCACATTGTTCAAAAGTCTTTAAAACAGCATGAGAGAAAAATGCAAATCGCTCCCCATCATCTGGATAACCATATAGTCCTTCACGTTCAAAATAGCCTTGATGTTGAATAAAAACATACTCAACACCATCTTTCTCTATATTAAACACAGAAACTACCGTTTTAATAACACCAACATTCAAATCGAAGTGGCATACCTTCTTCATAGAATCCATCCATTTTTCAGCAATGGATTTATAAAGTGGTAAAAAAACTTTTACTTTCAATCCTTTTTGAACTAATATTTGCGGTAATGATCCAACTACATCAGCTAAACCACCACTTTTAATAAAGGGTAATCCTTCTGAAGCTACAAAATATACTTTTTTCATATTCTGTCCTCCTTAAATTCGATCACGACGTTTTACATATACTGGTGCATCCAATGCTCCTTTAAGTTCATTTACTTTTTCTACAACTGCATTTTTGTCGACAATAACATGGTCTAAATGAATTCCTTTACCAATTTTAGATCCTGGTAAAACATTGGAATTAACAACTACTGCACCTTTTTCCACAACGACACCACGGCCTAAAACACTATTAATCACAGTCCCATTGATCTTACACCCATTTGCAATAACACTATTGGATACAATTGCATGTTCTCCATATTTAACTGGAGGAGAATCACTTGTACGCGTCATGATTGGCCACTTATCGTTAAACAGTGCTTTTCCCATGTTGTAACTTGTAAGTTCTAAGTTTGCCCGATGATACTCCACTAATGAGTTAATTGGATAAACTAATCCATTGTGACGATATGCCATCACATTGTAATTTTCCAACTCATCTTGGATGATGTTGTTAAACCAATACAACGAACTTGTTTTATAGCCATTATCACATAGTTTTAAAAATGTTGATTTTTTCATAAGGTATGTTTCTAAAGACACATTTCTAGTTTTGTACTTACCTAGGTTTTTTGCCATACCGGTAACACGCTTGTTTTTATTAATGCGCAACGTATCACATCCAAAAAATGATTCATTGGCATTTTTTACTGGACTATAAACAACCGTAATATCCGCGTTAGATTTTTGATGTTCAGCAAGTACATCATTATAATCCAACGTGTATACCATATAACTAGAACCAACAAGTACGTACTCTTTTTTCGCTTCTTCAATAAATTGCCGGTTAGAAATAAAAGAGCGAATATCCGTGTTGTATGCTTCTGATTGTAATGTTTCTTCTCCATGATGAACTCGAAGTTTACCATGTTTTGAATTAATGTTAAATGAACGCCCTGATCCAAGATGTTCATACACCGATCGTGGCTTTTCTTTTACATATACTTGTATGTAACTAATACCTGAATTTGACATGTTTGACATCATAAAATCAATCAAACGATACCTACCTAAAAATGTTAGTGATGGAATTGGGCGATATTCACCAAGACCAGCAACATCGACAGTAGCATCTTCAAATTTAATAATTCCTAATACGTCTTTCATCATGCCCCTCCTACATATCCTTATAGACAAGTTTAACTTCTTGTCCTTTTTTTGTTTTTATTACAGTATTGGTAGAAATTCTTACACCGGGTCCAACTAACACTTTATCTAGTTTAGCATTGCTTTCAATGACACTATTTGGCATGATCACTGAGTTTTTAATAATTGCACCTTTTTTTACAATGACATTTGTAAATAACACTGAGTTTTCCACATGGCCATTAATAACACACCCTTGATTGACAATGCTTGATTTTACACTACCTTCTTCTTGAATGATTTGTGGAGATGCTGCGACATCTTCGGTGTAAATTTTCCAGTCCGAATCCAACAAACCAAGTTTGTTTCGTTCCTTTAATAAATCCATGTTAGATTCCCACAGACTATCAATGGTTCCAACATCTTTCCAATACCCTTTAAAACGATAAGCAAACAATCTTTTCCCATCATCAAGCAACGTTGGAATTATGTTTTTACCAAAATCATGACTAGAATTTTCATCTTTTGCATCGGCTACTAATGTTTTGCGAAGTGTTTTCCAATTAAAGATATACACTCCCATCGAAGCTAAGTTACTTTTTGGTTGTTCTGGTTTTTCTTCAAATTCATAAATCTTGTCATTTTCATCCGTATTCATAATACCAAAACGTGTGGCTTCTTTTAAAGTCACTTCTAATACAGCAATTGTCACATCCGCATTGTTTTCTTTATGATAGTCGAGCATTTGTGAATAATCCATTTTGTAAATATGATCTCCTGATAAAATAAGCACATACTCTGGATTATATTGGTCTAAAAAATCAATGTTTTGTGTAATGGCATCGGCAGTACCGCGATACAATCCAAATCCATCGGATTTTTCACGTGGAGGTAACACAAACACACCACTATTTTTTGCATCTAAGCCCCATTTCTCATCTTGTGCAACATATGAATTGAGCAGAACAGATTCATATTGTGTTAATACACCAACAACTTGAATACCTGAGTTAGCACAGTTACTTAATGGAAAATCAATAATTCGATACTTACCACCAAAAAACACAGCTGGTTTTGCAACTTTGTCGGTTAGTTCCTGTAGACGTGACCCTCTTCCTCCTGCTAAGATCATCGCCAACATATTATTTTGTTTCATGAGTTTTACCCCCTAATGTTGTTTCTTATCTTCATTATAGCATTGTCAATGCTTGTTTTTTATCATTGATTTTAAAAGTTGGCATGTTCAAACTAAAAAAGTGGGTTTCCCCACTTTTAAACTTCAAAATTCCTATAAATTACATATCTTTAAAGTTAACAATGACACAAAGGACTTTCCATTACATTCATTAAATCCGCTATTTTTGTAGGAAGCTTGCAAATGCTCGGTTTTTTACAATTATGTTCAATAAACCATAACCAACAAACATCATCAATGGCACCATCACTGCAGATTTAACCACACGAACTAAAAAACTTAACATCACAGGTATTTCATACATGGCATACAACCACGTTGGTGTTAACACTAACGTGACGATAACTTCCACCAACAATACCGATAATGTCCAAAAAGCAACCGGTACCTTATTAAGACGCTGTGCATCTTGTGCTAGCTTGACAAATACCATCAAACTGCTTATTAACACAACAATAACAATCGAAACTGACCATTTAATTGTTGTGGTTATCTCAATAATGTTGTTTTCCACAATGAGTTGATCATTAGTGAAAACATATAGTAGTGAACCAATTAAAAACAATGATAATAGACTTAGGACAAGATAATGCATTTTCTTATGATCCATTTTCTTTACTGTTAAAAACACCACAGCAGGAATCATTGCAATCAACACTTTATTGAGCATAAATCCAAAAAATGGAAATCCTGTTGGAATTAAAATAAGACCCAGGATATCTTGAATAATACCAGCCACAAATGCCCAAGAAGGTCCTAATAAAACACCGACTATCATTAAAGGCAATTGTGAAAATCCCACTCTAAAACTTGGAAAACCAAAAAGTGGAATCATCAAAGAGAAAAACTGCAACGCGAGTGATAATACGACAAGCATCGCCGTTAATGTAATATTTCTAGTGTTAATTACAATCGGGAAGTATTTAAAGCTTAAAAACCCAATAATCACGATAATAACAAACGTCGCTATTTGTAATGCTAATGCCATACTAGTGCTCCTTATGTTGCTTTAATACAACACTATTATACACCTGCGAGATAAAATAAAGCGACCCACATACCATGACGGTACCATATTCACTACGTTTAATAGCCTCATTAATAGCTACCTCATAGTCCTTAATTACTTGATAATGATCTTTATATGCCAACTTATGTGCTGATTGTGCACGATAAAAATCAAACTCAGTTACAATAATGCTATCCGCATGTTGATCAAGAATTTCTAACATTTCTTTTGTTTGTTTATCTTTTAATGCCGCAAAAACGACAGTAATTGGTTGTAATAAATTCTTAAAGTTTTCAACAAGTGCCTCAATCCCTTCAATATTATGTGCTCCATCCACAACAATTAAAGGTTCTTTGCTTATCGCATCAAATCTACCTGGCCATGTTGCATGTTTTAGCCCTGTAAGAATATGTCTGTCTTTTAGTTTTTGATGTTTTTTCTGGATCAATTTAAGTGTTTCATAGGCAAGTGCAGCATTTAATCGCTGATAAGATGCTCCACTTGACAGCTCTATTGTATGATCATCGTATGTAAAGGTTTGAGAGAACATCTCTTGATTGATTGGTTGGATTTTTTTTGTTAGTACAATTGGTGCTTGTTGTTGCAGAGCTACATCTAAAATAACATCATACACTTCTTTGTTTTTATTAAACGTTACTACTGGAACATTGTGCTTAATGATTCCCGCTTTTTCATACGTTATTTTTGCCAATGTATCTCCTAAAAATTCCATGTGGTCATAACCAATCGTTGTAATAACACTTACTTCAGGCAGCACAATGTTAGTCGCATCTAAGCGACCACCAAGACCGACTTCGAAAATAGCCCAATCTACTTTCTCATCTAAAAAATACCAAATAGCAATAAGTGTATCAATTTCAAACATTGTCAAATTGTATTTATTCCAATAAGGAATGGAAAGATTAATATAATACAACAACTTCTCATCGCTAATAGGTTGATGGTTAATTCGAAAACGATCATTATGAGTAATCAAAAATGGAGATGTATAAAGCCCTACCTTAAATCCCGCTGTCTCTAATGATGTTGAAATGTAATTACTTACCGAACCCTTACCATTTGTCCCTGCAACGTGAACCACTTTTAATTTTAGTTGTGGATTGTTTAAATCCGATATACATTGTTTAAACTCACGCAACCCAAATGTTGCACTCGATGTTCGATCATACAGTACTAAAAGCGCTTCTTTTAACGTCGTAAATGCTTCCATTATAAACTCCAATCAATCATGCTACGATGATGCTGTTGTAAAAACGTGTTTGTTTTACTAAATGGTTGACTCTTAAAGAAACCACGATGAGCAGAAAGTGGTGAAGGGTGTACATTTTCAATAACACCATGCAGTGGATTAGTAATCAATCGCCGTTTTTCTTGTGCATTTTTACCCCATAAAATAAACATGATTGCCTTTTCTTGGTTGTTCAACTCTTCAATAACACAATCACTAAATTGTTCCCAACCTTTATTTTTATGACTGTTAGGCTTGTTATACTCAACTGTAAGAACATTATTTAATAACATAACCCCCTGCTTTGCCCATGGGACTAAATATCCATTGTTAGGAAATGCAACTTGACAATCATCGACAAGTTCTTTAAATATATTACGTAAACTTGGTGGTAAAGGCACTTGAGGCTTTACTGAAAAACTTAACCCATGCGCTTGGTTAGGTTGATGATAAGGGTCTTGACCGACAATGACTACTTTTGTATCTTCAATGTTTGTATATCCAAATGCTGAAAAAACATCTTCTTTTTTTGGAAAAACAACTTTATCTATGTACTCCACACTTAAAAAAGAAGCAAGTTCTTTAAAATACTCTTTTTCAAATTCTTTTTTTAAGAAGTCATCCCAGTTTGTTTGTACCATAAAACTCCTTATCGATTATATTGATTATACCAAGTGTTGTACAACTCGACCAACTCTGCTTGAGCTTGTTCTGTTGTTATCTCATCTTCAAACAAACGTAACACTACTTCAAACATGTCGCCTTGTAAATAAAAATCCCACCCTAACACTTCAGGGTTCTTTTCTAACGCAACTATTGGTTGTACATCACTGTATGAGTATGCTAATGATTTTTGATGACGAACAGGATTAAAGTTTACTTGAGTAAGTTCATCTAAACCAACGACTAAATTTAGTGAAGTACTATCATGTAGAATTTGCACACTTTCTAAACTATTTAAAACACTAATGATTTTGTGACTAAGTGAAGGATATTCATTGTCTTTTACAACAAGCCCACTTACTTGAACAAGTGGTGCTAATGGAACATTGTTGTGATCTGGAAAAGCACTGTACTGATATTGTTGATTTGTGTATTGTGCAATATCTTCCCAATTTAACCATTCAGTCGCAATCGACATTAATGATGCTTGATTAATTAATGCATGTTCATAATTCCATGAACGCTCATCCATGGAATTATAGTACCACTCATTATCAAATAACTTTTTTACAAACAAAAGTGATTGAAAAAAATCACTTGTTAAAAAGCCTGGATCAGAAGCATCCATACTTTCAAACATTTGCCAATTTCCAGCTGTTAAGTATGGATAAAATTGCCAAGGTTCACTGACAGAAAAAGGAAAGACACTATGCACTTTTTGTAGTGGCAAATCCTCTTTGTATGCTTGAGATAACCTAATAATCTTATCCCAACTATTCAACTCTCTAACTCTGTTTTTCTCATCCACATCTTGTATGTCAAAACCTAAACTTTCTAACAACGTAAGATTATAAACAAAAAGTTGCCCTTGATATGTCGTTGGTAAAAACACCTTTTTGTCTTTATTAATTACTTCTGTAATATGTTCTATACCTTGATGTGATCGTAAATTAATAATTCTTTCATCTATTTCCATTAAATACTCATGCATCATCGCTGCTTCTTGTAGAGGCATATACAATATATCCACATCTTCCTCATACACAGCTTGCCATGCTGTTGCTTTTGGTTTTATCAATACATTAATGTCTAACTTGTAGTCCAAAATTTCCCTCGTTAATTTATTTAAAAGGAAATCTTTCTGTTCATTGTTTTTTACATATACGGTTAGCGAAGCATTTTCTTCGACAATAAATGATCTTTTTTCTTCATCAAAGCAAACAGTAAACCCATCTGCTTCACAAACTTTATACTCGTTAATGACTGAAATGCTAACTCCTAAAACGATTGCAGTTACCAACATTAATAGTAGCGTTGTTTTCTTCATATACTCTCCAAATTTAACGCTCTTATCGTATCAAAACACACTCAAGGTTGCAATAAAAAAGAAACTTGATTATTCAAGTTCCTTTGCAAATTCTTTTACATGTCTAACAACAGATGGGGCACTCAATCCATATTTTTCTAACAATGCATCAGGAGTACCACTTTCACCAAAAGTATCTTCAATGGCTATCATGCGCAATCTTGTTGGGTTGTGTTTGCTTAATACTTCCGCAACTGCAGAACCTAGTCCACCAAATTTGCTATGTTCTTCTGCTGTAATAATTCCTTTATGAGTTTTACTTAATTGTAAAATCATTTCTTCATCAATAGGTTTAATACTCGCCATATTAACCACTGTCACATCAAAGCCATCTTCCTTTAATGTTTCTTTCGCAAGCAATGCTTGCTCAACCATGACTCCTGTCGCAATAATTGCAATGTCTTTACCTTGTGATAAGACATTCCCTTTACCTAACTTAAAGGAGTAGTTCTCATCATGAACTCGTGCAACACCACTACGTCCTAAACGAACATAAAATGGTCCCTCGATATTCGCGATTTTCTCTATGACTTGTTTTGTTTCTACATCATCAGCTGGTTGAATAACACGCATGTTTGGAATAGCTCTCATAAGTGCAATATCTTCCACTGATTGATGACTTGCACCATCCTCACCTAAGGTAATTCCTGCATGAGTAGCGCAAATTTTTACGTTTAATTTTGTATAACAAATCGAATTACGAACTTGCTCAAAAGCACGTCCAGCCGCAAACATCGCAAACGATGATGCATACACAATGTTTCCACCAGTCGCAATACCTGCCGCAACACCCATCATGTTGCCTTCGGCAATTCCCATGTTAAAATGACGTTCTGGTTTTGCTTCTTGTGCTTTATGTGTGTTGGTTGATTTAGATAAGTCTGCATCTAACACAAAAATACGATCGTCTTTTTGGATTAATTCTGCTAAAGCCTCACCATAAGCAACTCTTGTTGCAACTTTTCCCATCTTATTTACCCTCCAATTGTTTCATTGCTTCTTCAAACTGTTCTTGATTTGGCGCCGTACCATGCCATGCATAGTTGTTTTCCATAAAATCAACGCCTTTACCTTTTACAGTATGTGCAATAATTGCAGTTGGTTTTCCTTTAAACTCTTTCGCTTGTTTTAAAGCAGCTTTTATTTCATCAAAGTTATGTCCATCAATAGTTATAACATTCCAGTTGAATGCTTGAAACTTCTTATCTAAAGGTAATGGGTTCATTACTTTGGTAATATCACCATCAATTTGATAACCATTAAAGTCTAAAAACAACACTAAATTATCAAGCTTATAATGACCTGCAGCCATTGCAGCTTCCCACACTTGACCTTCCTGAGATTCACCATCTCCAACTAAAGTGTATACTCGATAGTCAAGATTCTTTGCTTTATATGACAACGCCATTCCTACTGCAGCTGAGATTCCTTGACCAAGTGAGCCAGTAGACATATCCACGCCATCGACATACACCATACTAGGATGCCCTTGTAATCTAGAGTTAATCTTTCTAAAAGTCATTAACTCTTCTTGTTCAATAAACCCCTTTTCTGCAAGTACACTAAATAAAATAGGGCTTGCATGTCCTTTTGAAAGAACAAATTTATCACGCTCTTTGTTCTTCAAATTCTCTTTTGTAATATCCATTTCATCAAAGTACAATGTTGCGACTATTTCTGCAGCACTAAGCGAGCCACCAATATGACCACTTTTTGCATTGGCAACCATCCTTACTACGTTTTTGCGAAGATTATTCGCGATTGTTGCTAACTGATTGTTTTCCATATTGCCTCCTATAACAACTCTATTATACACTATGATTTACACTTTCCCAAACCACTAAACCTGAAATGTTTCTATATGAAAGCCCTTAAATATGATATGATTATTTATATAAGGAAGGCATTATGAAACATTTAAAAAAAGTATCAAAAGCTCTTGCTAAGCAAGAAAAAAACAATCGACATATTTTCAATTATGTAATACCCGATCTTTGGGATCATCGTGATGTATGTGAAGATGAAAAAATCAGAATATACGATGGTAATGTGATCGTCAATCCTTATCATTTTTTCACGCAATTAATTGATAAGGTAATCTTAAAACAATCACCACCAAAAGTTGTTTCATCTAAAGAAAATGGTGATTGGATTAAAGATGCGTTTGTCTACTCGATGATGATAAGAGCAAGTGCAAGCTATGATCATGATCGTAGTGGTAGCTTACAAAGTGAGAACATATATGGATTAAAAGAAACAGGCACCTTTTTAAAGGCACTTGCTTACTTACCAACACTAAAGAAAATGGGAATCAATGCATTGTATTTGTTACCAATATCAAAATACTCACGCAAAGACAAAAAAGGTGAACTAGGATCTCCCTATGGTGTTAGTAATTTCTTTGCATTGGATGATGATCTTGCTGATCCATTAGTGGAAGAGTTAAGTGTTGATGATCAATTCAAAGCGTTTGTGGAAGCTTGTCATCTTTTTGGTATCAAAGTAATTATTGATATTATCCCAAGAACAAATTCTGTAAACTCTGATTTTATTATTGAACACCCTGAATGGTTTTATTGGATTTCATTGGATGATTTAGCTGATTATAAACCGCCAATGGTTGACTCATTAGACAAAGGACTTCCTGCAAAAGAGCAATACTTTAAAGAAATGTTTGAAAGCAAAGAAGTCATTAAACACATTAAGAAGTTTAAACACAACCCAAAAGAAACCAATCCACAAAAATGGGAAGATTTAGTGAATCAATATAAAGCCAATCCTGAACAAAACATTCTTGATTTGGTACAAAAGACCTTTAACTTAACTGTTGCTCCAGCTTTTTCAGATCGTATTAACGATCCACAACCAGCATGGAGTGATGTTACATTCTTTAGGTTGTATATGGACCACCCTAAAGCTTCTCTACCCTATTTAAAGAAAATGAAAGATGTAGCCCCCTACATTTTATATGACGTTGCTAAAGCCTCGTATAACCCTGGTACAGTGATAAATGAAAGCTTATGGGATACTATAACTAACATTCTCCCTACATACATCAAAGAGTACAACATTGATGGTTGTCGTATCGATATGGGGCATGCTCTACCTGAAGAACTAGTTTCTCAAATACTATCTAAAGCACGAAAGATAGATCCAAACTTTACCTTTATTGCAGAAGAGTTGGATGTTGAAAATGCAGCCATTTCGATGAAAAAAGGATACAACATGATTATTGGTGATGGGTTTATGCGTTTGCCACGTGTAAAAGAAGGGTTGTTTAATTCTTTTGTGTATGGTGCGATTAACTTAGAAGCACCGATGTTTGCAGTTGGTGAAACACATGATACACCACGCCTTGCTGCGCGAGATGGTAAAGAAGATTTAGGTGAAATGATAAGCATATACAATATGTTTATTCCTAATACAATACCATTTTTAAATTCAGGACAAGAAGTGTTTGAAAAACAACCAATGAATACAGGCTTAGATTGTCGCATTGATGAAGCATATCAACTAGATAAGGATCATCCATATTATGGAAAACTTGCATTGTTTGATCGCTTTGCTTTTAATTACATTCATCCAAAACGTCACGTGATTGTAGATCAACTACAAAAAGTGAATGTCTATCGACAAAAATACTTAGAAGCTATCTTTAATAACGAACACATCTATCCAATTGGTTTTAATGCTCCATGGGATAGAGCAGCTGGAATCGCTTATCAAAAAGATAATCAATGTTTACTTGCCATAGTTAATACTGAGTTTAATCACTCAATGACACACACCATTAAACTAGATAGTTTGCCAGTTAACTTTAAAAAGGACGTTGCTTCCATCCAGTGTGTATATTCAAGCAAAGAAAAAGATCATGATGATCTCTTTATTAATGAATATGGTATTATGACTATTGAGTTTGAACCTTTTGAAGTAGTTCTTATTGAAATAACAAGTAACTAGTTATTTCGCCACAACGACCATTGTGTGAGGGTTAATGGTTACACATTGAACTTGAATTTGTTCAATCAAACCTGCTTCATTAGCAATAAGTGTTCCATCTCCATCCAAACAATGATAAACGACTTCTTTTGTAGGATTAAAAAAGATAAGCAGTTCATTATAATCGATGTATTTTGATACATCTTTAAATCCATACAACAACACGTTATTTTCTAAATCTTGAAAGTATACGTGTTTTTTTATCTCTTTAGTTTCTTTAAAGCGTAATACTGAAAATGTTTTTCTAAGTGCAATCATATCTTTTGTATAGTTAACAACTTCTTGATAACGATCTTTCCGTTGCCAATCCATTTTATTGATTAAATCGCCACTTAAAAAACTATTGTGATCACCATTTTTGGTGCGACAAAACTCTTGTCCAGAATGTAGAAATGGAACCCCCATAGAAACCATAATAGAACCAATCATCATTTTGTGTTTTCGTATACGAATTTCTCGAACATCTTCTTTACAACATGCTTTAAGCTTGTCCCATGATGTTCGATTGTCATGGCATTCTACATAATTGATTGATTTTGTTGGTGAATCAAACAAATGCACAAAAGGTTCTTCTAATGTGTTTCCAACCAAACACATTTTCATTGCCTCTTGATAATTCACATCACCACTACAATATCCTTTTACACTAATTTCATGCTCTGCAGTTCTACCCTTGACATGATCACGATAGAAGTCATTAAAATGACCAATATTTTTCATTTTATGCTGATTTTCACGCATGGCTTTTTTATGGTGATCTAAAATTGTTGGCATATTCCAACCTTCACCATAAAGAACAATGTCTTTTTTAATCTTTCTAACTTCTTTATCAATAATGTTCATCGTATCAACATCTAATATTCCCATTAAATCAAAACGAAACCCATCCATGCCATAATCAGTAACCCACATTTTGCATGAGTCGACAATGTATTTACGAACCATTAATCGATTGCTATCCACATCATTCTCACAAAATGAACCATTAGATATCGCTCCAGATTCACTTCTTCTAAAATAATAATATGGCACAATCTTTTCAAAGGATGAACGATGCATATCATAAACATGATTGTACACAACATCCATTACTACACGTAAATCATGTTTGTGACATTCACTTACAAGCTGTTTTAGTTCTCTAATTCGAGATAAAGGATCATCCACATTTGTTGCATAACTTCCTTCTGGTACATTGTATTGATGAGGATCATAACCCCAGTTATAAAACACATCAATGTTTTTTTCATCAATCGTCGCAAAATCATACACTGGCATTAACTGAATGTGTGTTATTCCTAAATCCAACATATAGTCAAACCCTGTTTTTGTGTTTTGAGGGGTTGTAGTGTTTCTTTCGATAAATCCAGCATACGTTCTTTTGTGTTTGTGTGATGTGTTTTCATCACTTGTAAAATCTCGAACTGATGTCTCATAAATAATAGCATCCGTCATTGATTTTAGTGGTGTTAATGATTCATTGAATAAATCTACATCACACTGATTTTTATCCACAACAACACTCTTTGTACCATTGGCAGTGGATGCGATTGCATACGGGTCTATGCTTTCATTATAAACACCATTAACAAACACTAAATATGTGTAGTTTGCTAAATGCAAGTTGTTATTAACGGTAGTTTTAAACACACCTTTATCATGTCGTTTTAATGCGTATGTGCTTACTTCTTCATCAACTTCTACCTTTACAAAAACTTGTATTGCGGTTGGTGCCCACACTGCAAAGCTTGTTTGATCATTGTTAACAGTTACACCTAAGTCATTTTTGTCATAATAAAACATCTTGTCAAAAGCATCCTTTTTAACAACAAGCCCAATTTGCAACGGCGTTGTTAAACCATGTTGTTCGACAATGTCGTAATATTTCCCAAATTCGATAAATTCACAATCGCTAACTATGTATTTACTATAGTCATTCGATGTGTTTTCATTGTATTTAATGCTTAACTTATGCAACGTACCATCTTCTTCACGGGCATAAAAAACATCACTTTTTCCTTGATAGAACTGTTTGGACAAATACACTGTAATGGTGTTAAAATCATCCAAATGTGCTTCAAATCTTTTCTCTTTTCTCATAAAGTCACCTTAATACACATCATACAGTATAAACATACTTATGTTCAACAATCTTTTTGATTGCTTTTGTATTTTTCCTTAAAAATAAAAAGCCTTGCTTTATACAAGGCTCCATTGTTACTTTAGTGGATAAATCTTCCAAATCTCATTAGCATATTGAGTAATCGTACGATCACTAGAAAAGAATCCGGATTGAGCAATATTAACTAAACACATTTTTGCCCAGTATGATTTATCTTGATAGCGTTTTTGAACTTCTAGGTGTGCTTTAACATAGCCATCAAAATCAGCTAATAAGAAATACTCATCGTTACGATACATTAGTTCATCATAAATAACTTTAAACTCATCTTTGTTAGTATGATACACAGGAGCAATCAACGATTCTACTACCTTTTTAAGTTTTGGTTGCTTGTTTAATTCTGCAAATGCATCGTATCCATTTTTACGGTGTGCATTTACTTGATCCACATCAAGTCCAAAAATCACGGTATTTTCTCGAGTTACTAGTTTATCAATCTCAACATTAGCACCATCAAGTGTACCAAGTGTTAGGGCACCATTCATCATAAATTTCATGTTTCCGGTACCACTTGCTTCTTTACCAGCTGTTGAAATTTGCTCACTTACATCTGCTGCGTTCATTAGATACTCAGCGATAGTGACATTGTAGTTAGGAATAAACACAACTTTAATAAACTTGCTTAAACGTTCATCATTGTTCACTACCTCTGCAATAGAGTTAATAAGCTTAATTACCTTCTTCGCAAAGTAATAACTTGGTGCTGCTTTTGCCGCAAAGATAAAAGTTACTGGGTGCATATCAAAATCTGGATTTTCTTTTATTTCATTCACCAAATACATAATGTGCAATGCATTTAACAATTGACGCTTGTATGCATGCAATCGTTTAGCTTGTACATCAAAGATCGATGTTGGATCAATATCGATGTTGGTCCATTCTTTTACTTTTTTCGCTAATATTTCTTTACGTTCTGTTTTAACTTTTAAGAATTTTGCTTGAACATTCTCATCATCAACAAACTTCATTAGTACTTCAAGTTTACTTGGTTCATACACATACTCATCCCCAATAGTATCATTTAGTAAAGCATGAAGTTGTGGATTAGTGTATGTTAACCAACGACGATGTGTAATACCGTTGGTTTTATTATTGAATTTTCCTGGGTATAATTCATGGAAGTCTTTCATGACATCACTCATTAAGATATCTGAATGCAACTTAGCCACACCATTAACTGAATAAGCACCAACAACAGCCAAGTGAGCCATATGAACTTGACCATCTTTTATAATTGATAGTTGATGTTGTAAATTACTATCGTTTGGATGTTGCTTACGTAGATCACTTACAAATCGACGATTGATTTCTTCAATGATCATATACACACGTGGTAGTAATGTTTGAATATAATGTATTGGCCAACGCTCTAATGCTTCTGCTAATAAGGTGTGGTTAGTGTATGCAATTGTCTTTTTAACGATATCAAATGCATCATCCCACACATAATCAAACTCATCCATTAGTATTCTCATTAATTCTGGAATAGCTAACACAGGATGGGTATCATTTAATTGAATGGCAATCTTTTCATGGAAGTTATCCAATGAATCATACACACGTAAATGTGCTTTAATAAGTGCCATCAATCCAGCACTTACAAAGAAGTATTGTTGTTTAAGACGTAAAAATCTTCCATGTTCGGTAGAATCATCAGGATATACGTTTTGTGTAATTTCATTTACTTCCGTAATGTATTGTCTAAAATCTTTTTTCTTAGGTAAAATATCCGATGCCTCAGCACCCCATAAACGCAATGTGTTTGTTTGGTCGGTCTCTTTACCTACTATTGGCATATCATAAGGTACAGCACGCACATGTTCTGCATCCACATGATCAAAGATTAGTTTACCGTTTTCATCTTTGCGCATTTCTATGCGACCCCAAAACTTTACATCCACTGCATGTTTTGGTTTGCGGATTTCCCACACATTACCAAGTCGTAACCATTGATCAGGTACTTCTACTTGATAACCATTCACTATTTTTTGTTGAAACAACCCATACTCATAGCGAAGTGTAATCCCATGACCTGGTAATGATAATGATGCTAGTGAATCCATAAAGCAAGCTGCTAAACGACCTAGTCCACCATTTCCAAGTCCTGCATCAGACTCTAGTTCTTCTAACTCATTAATATTTATGGACAGTTCTTCTAAACCTTCTTTAACAGTATCATAAATACCTAAGTTCATTAAATTGCTTGTAAGCAAACGCCCAATGAGAAACTCCATGGAAAAATAATACATTTGCTTTGCGCCTATTTCAGCAATTTTCTCTTTGTTTGACTTCCAGTGAATGGATGCATAGTCTCTTACCATTTCACCTAATACAATGTATCGTTCTGTTTTATGCGATTGTGCAATCGAGCGACCATACGTCTCCTCGACACGCTGAATAAAATCGCGCTTAAATTCATGTTTGTTTTGAAACATAATGCCTCCTAAAAACCCTTGCTTATTATAACTGATTATACGTGCAAACACAATTTAGTTAATTTTTACACACCTCAAAATAGATTGCCGCAAATGGTGCGATACGAACATTAATGGTTTGATTAAACCCATGTGTTGATTGCTCATAACTGTGCACAGGCTCGAAATTACACATGTTACATCCTTCATAAATATCTTTTTCTGAATTAATTAACTCGATGTACTCACCTGCGACTGGAACACCTATTTGATAATGTTCATATGACTCTGGAGTCATATTTAAGATAACGACAATAATACTCTTTTCATCTTCACGATAAAACGAGTAGATGGACTGGTTTGCATTATCAGCGTCAATCCACGAAAATCCACGATGTTCATAATCAAATCGACTTAAACAAGAATGATGATTATAAATATGGTTAAGATCTACAATAAAGCGGTTAAAGGCGTTATGCCGAGTGTATTGTAGTAAATGCCAATCAAGTTCTTTGTTTTCATCCCATTCACTAAAATGTCCTAGCTCATTTCCCATAAAGGTTAACTTTTTACCTGGATGAGCCATCATGTATGCATACAAATTTCTTGCTTGAGAAAATTTCTGATCATAACTTCCCCACATCTTATTTAGTATAGTCCCTTTTGAGTGGACAACCTCATCATGCGATAGTGGTAAAATGAATTTCTCTGAATAAAAATATGCCATGCTAAAGGTTAGTTGATGATGGTGGTATTTACGATAAATTGGATCAATCGCATAGTATTTTAGTGTATCATTCATCCAACCTAAATCCCATTTATAATCAAACCCTAAACCCATATCAAAGGTTGGTTTTGTGACATTGGTGTAATCTGATGAGTCTTCTGCAATAAGAATGGCATTAGGATAACGTTCACTTAAGTGATAGTTCATCCGACGAATAAAGGCGACTGCACCTTCATTAACCCCACTATTTTTATTACCTTGCCAGAAAATAACATTAGCAACAGCATCCACACGGATTCCATCAATATGATACACATCAAACCAAAAGGAAGCCGCTGACATTAAGAAACTACGTACTTCTTCTTTCCATAAATCAAACATAAGTGTATCCCAAGGGCTATTTGCATCTTGTTCATTAGGGTATTCATAAAGTGGTGTGCCATCAAACTTCGCAAGCCCATGAGCATCTTTAACAAAATGAACTGGAACAAAGTCTAATATAACCCCTATATCATGCATATGGCATTCATTAATAAAAGCCATCAGTTGTTTTGGTGTTCCATAACGAGATGTGGCACTAAAATAACCAGTTGGTTGATACCCCCAAGAACCATCAAAAGGATGTTCATTTAAAGGCATTAACTCAATGTGCGTGTATCCACTTTCTTTAATGTAAGGAATTAACTCTCTTTTTAGATCTTCATAATTTAACCACTCATGACCATGTTTTTTCCTCCATGATCCAACATGTAGTTCATAAATGTTAAGTGGTTTATGTATGTTTTTTTGACGATAGTACATCCACATGTGATCTTCCCATGAAAAATCTCTTAAATTCACGACTAATGAAGCATGTTTTGGGCGCACTTCACTTGAAAAGGCAAAGGGATCAGATTTTTCTAACCAATTACCATGAGCATCCTCTATAAGGTATTTGTACAAGCTCCATTCCACCACATTTGGAACAAACAAAGACCATACTCCTTTATCAGAAATCTTTTCCATAAAATGATGTTGTCCATTCCAGTTATTAAAATTACCAACGACCTGAACATTTCTCGCATGAGGTGCATACACACTAAAACGAACTCCTGAACAACCTTCATAAGCAAAGTGAGCACCAAAGATCTGATGAGCATCCAAACAATGACCTTCAAAAAACTGGTTGTATAAACTTGCTTGTAACATAAAACCCCTCCTTCTCAACGGATAAAAAAAGCATAGGAAACCTATACTTTTTCAATTTCTTTTTGAATAAAATTATCATAGTCAATGAACTTTTGGTGAACCTCTTTTTCATCGTTTCCGACAATACAATAATAGAACTTGCACTTTGGTTCTGTTCCTGATGGTCGGATTGCTATCCATGAACCATCTTCTAAAAATAACTTAATAACATCAGATTTGTCATAACCGACAATGTCATTAACTTGGTTATTGCTAAAACGTTTTTGCATTAAATAATCTTCACTAGCCATTACATGAACTTGCGCAACTTTTTGTAATGGATTATTTCTAAAGTGTTTCATTATCGCACTAATACGTTCACTTCCTTTAACACCTTGCAATGTTAATGAAGTTTGTTCTTCAAGGTATGTTTGATGCTTTTTGTATAAATCTTCAAGTACATCAACGAGTGTCTTTTGTTTTGAGTGATAATAACTTGCAGCTTCAGCAATCATTAAACACGCTTGCACTGCATCTTTATCCCGCACAAAAGGTTCAATTAAATAACCATAACTTTCTTCATATCCAAAAACAAATGTCTTTTCTTTTGTTTTTGTGTACTGTTCAATCTTTTCGCCAATATACTTGAACCCTGTTAATGTTTTTTCTGTTTGAACATTATGTGCACTAGCGACTTTTTCACCTAAATCAGAAGTTACAATGGTATTAAACATTACTGGATTAGGTGGCATCATTTTCTTTTCATGTAGCGTCGAGAAAATGTATTCTAATAAAACAGAACCTGTTTGATTTCCACTTAATAGTACATACTCACCCTTGTGTTTAACGACAACACCTACCCGATCAGCATCTGGATCAGTGCTTAATATGACATCCGCATCATTGGCTTTCGCAAGCTCAATAGAAGCTATATAAGCATCTTCTTCTTCAGGATTTGGTGTTTTTGTGTGTGTAAAAGCAGGGTCAGGTACACACTGTTTTTCTTCTAGTAAAACATCGTAACCTGCAGCATTTAGAACATCAAACACAGTTGGAAATCCAGCACCGTGTTGGGCGGAAAATACAAATTGCAATTGCTTATCTACTTCTGGTCTTAATTGAATGTCCAACACTCTGTTTTTGTAATCCCCATCCACATCATTATCCACAAGTTGAATGAGATTTTTCTGTTTGTTGGTTAATACAATCTCAATGTCTAACTCATCTTCAATTTCATCAATATAATCAATAATTCGTTGCACTTGATCAGGCACAATTTGACAACCTGTATGATCATACACCTTATAACCATTATACTCTTTTGGGTTATGCGATGCGGTAATCATAATACCACCAAGACAACGTAAATGTCGTACTGTAAAAGATAGTTGTGGTGTCGAACGAAGCGAAGAATACACAAAACTTCCAATGTCATACATTGCTAATACTTTTGCGGATTCATACGCAAACTCTTTTGACATGTAACGATTATCATACGCAATGGCTACATTAATTTTGTTGTGATCTTGACCAATATCTTTTAAATATTTCGCAAAACCTACCGTTGCTTTTCTGATGGTATATATGTTTAACCGATTCGTTCCTGCACCTAAAAGACCACGCATACCAGCTGTGCCAAAGGCAACTTTACCTGTAAAAGCGTCATCAATTTGTTTTTCATTCATTTGATTTAATTCTTGTTTTAAATCGTTGTCTAACTTTTCAAAGTTTTTCCAACGATAAAAGCGTTGATTGCTCAACGTTTTCACCCCCGTTCAAAGAAAAAGAAGAGCATTCTTCTTTTAATGCGTTCATGTTAATCGATTACTTTTTGCGTACGTAAGATTTCTTGGATTGTATCTACTGCATCTTGTTCATCATCACCTTCTGCAGTAATTGTGACTTCTGACTGAGTTGGAATGCCCAATGACATAACACCCATAATGGATTTCATATTTACTGTCTTACCTTTGAATGAAATCTTTACTTCACTTTTAAACTTACTCGCTGCATTAACCGCAACGGTTGCTGGACGTGCATGTAGCCCAACAGGATCAACTACGACTACTTTAACTTCAACCATGTAAAATACCTCCGAATCATAACTTCATTTTACAAGGTTTTCACCTTAAAAACAATAAAGAAAACCTTTTCATTCGGTTTTAAAAGCTTATCCTATGCAATAGTTTGATTATTTTAGTTTACATTATCTTCTCATATGCTATTATTTAAATCAAAGGAGGCCACTCTATGAAGCCGAAAAACATTGTTTATTTGGTGGGGGCGTTATTTTTTATCGTTACTTTTGGTTTAATGTATATAAATGTCTCAATGTTATTAAACAATGAAATACTAGTGGAAAATTACTTAGCATTTGGTGTTTTTTCACTACTAGTCTCAATTATTAGTGTTGTGTTTTTTATTTTAAAACGGAAAATTGGTTTTACTATTTTTACCATAGGTTATGTGGCTGCATTTGCTACGATGCTTTATACATCATCCACAGACATGACCGGATGGGAAGGGCTCATTGGTCTAATACAAATGATGATGGTATTAGGTATCGGTATTGTTACTGGAGCACTTGTAGAGATTATTTTATTCTTTATTAATAAACATAAACAAAAAAACATTACTTATGATAAGTAATGTTAGACGCTATGGTATATGCTCTGTATATTTGCTCAATTAGTATTACACGAAAGAGCTGATGTGGAAATGTTAACTTTGAAAAACTTATGCGGGTATTAGCCCGCTTTTTTACTGTTTCATTTACACCATGTGATCCACCAATAACAAACACTAAATTGGACGTATTATATGTAAAGTTATCGTCAATAAGTTTGCTGAAGTCTTCTGAATTAATGGCTTTTCCACCAACATCACATAAAACTACGCTATCTTTACTGTCTAATTTCTCTATTATACGATTAGACTCATCATCAATAATTTGTTGGAGTTGTTTTTGTGATGATGCTTTACTTTTACTTTCTGCAAGTTCTATCCATGTTATATCGTATGGTTTATTTAATCTTTTTTTATATTCTA